>JAITNR010000272.1 GCA_031290375.1 Prevotellaceae bacterium
TACATAAAACACGAAATATAGCATAATTAGCCACTACAAAACAACTTTTACTCAAAAAGTGCCATTTTTACACAGTTTGGATATGGGGATTGGGGGATAGAGTGTCGAAGTCAGGAAAATCAAAATTTTTTTCTCATAAAAAAAACAGACATATATCCTGTGCCCGTTTCTGTTGTCAGTCGCTGTTTGCTGACTTTTTCAAAGAGTTACAAACCTTTTTTTGAGGACAAAATCATTATGGAAATATCCCGTCACGTATATTCCGAAGACTATAAACGGCTCACAAAGGATTTTTATCTTAAATTTAAAAATTCATAGTTTACCGTCATATCTCTTTTACGAAAGCCCTGCGTTGCTTGTGCTGCTGATGTTCAAAATATTCCCAATTTGCCTGATTTTTCGAATTGGTTTCGAGTATTGAGGTAGTTTCGGAATACTCCACTCCATATTGAATAAAATATTTTATCTGGTCATAAAAGAAAAGCGAATTAACGCCCTTGTTCTGATAATCAGGTCGAACGGCAATCAAAAGCAGGTCAAAATGTTTGAATTTTTTGGCTTTTAGCCCCTTATAAATTCCAATCCAGCCAAATGGAAACAGTTTGCCTTTGCACTTGCGCAGAGCATCGGAAATATTAGGCATTCCAACGCCAACTCCCACAATCTCATCTTTTTCGTTGACCACTATCGTGGCGAAATCGTAATTGAGCAACGGGAAATACATGTCACAGTAGTACTTTTTTTGCTTGTCGGTCAATGGTTGATAGTTGTAGAGTGGCTTGTAAGCCTCATCAACTACGTCAAGGAATGTATAATTGAAACGTTTTACCAGTTCTTTGGCATTTTTTATTTTGGCAATTTTGAGTTTATATTTGGTCATCACAATATCTGCCACGCGTTGCATTTTTTCAGGCACACCATCGGGTATAAACACTCTATATTCTATCCAATCGGCTTCTTTTGCCAAGCCATAATCCTCATAATGAGCCTGATAATAAGGATAATTGTAGAGGCTTGCCATTGGTGCATTGTATTCGAAACCACGAATCAAAAGCCCTTGATGGTCGAAGTCGGTAAAGCCTACAGGTCCGTTCATTTCGTTCATTCCGTGCTGTTTGCCCCAATCGCGCACTTTGTCAAGTAGAGCCTTTGACACCTCTTTGTTGTCAATAAAATCAAACCAGCCGAACCTGAGCTGTTTTTTGTTCCACGCTTCGTTGGCTAACCTGTTGATAATGCCTGCAATTCTGCCGACAATTTTACCATCTTCGTATGCGATATATTTCACATTCAGAGAAAATTCGTGAACGGGGTTTTTTTGGGAGTCAAAGGTATTGATTTCGTCAAGCACCAAAGGGGGACAGAAATAGGGGTTGTCCCGATACAAATCGGTTCCGAATTTTACAAATTTTTTCAGTTCTGATTTGGTTTTTACCTCTTTTAATTCAATCATACTAAATTTGCGGGGCTTCTAAATTTTAATTTTTGCTGCTTGTTGGTACGATAAATGCTATTGTTTGGCAAAAAACACGAAACTCCATTAATGTTTTTTAGAACAACGTTGCAAAAGTAGTAAAAATTTCCATACGGAAATAATTTATTTTTTAGTAATTAATGCGAATTACGGGTTGAAAATCCCGTTTTTTTATATTTTTTTACAGTTAATTTTCTTTAAAAAAGTTGCATATATCAATGATTTTAAGTAGTTTAGCGGCGTAAAACATATAATAAAATTGCTCATTATGTCAAACGAAATGCAACTTAATTTAATCAAAACATACGAACCCGTATGTGATTATTTCGATAAAAATCCGCAATGGAAATTTATCAGGCTCTCAAACAACAATAATACAAGTCAACTGACTGATCAATAGGCATTACAATTTATCTTTTTGTCGGATATTATCAAAAATATTCCAAAATCAAAGATATTTACAATTTTGCTTATCATTATCTCGCCGACTGGTTTCCAAATCTTAACTCGTATTCAAAATTTGTATCCCGTCTAAATACCTTAAATCCAATATTTTACGACATTGCTCTTGATATTATTTCAAACAATATTCCTAAAAATGCGCAACTCATCGACACCTTGCCAATCGTTACCTGCAAAGGCAGAAATCGAACCGCAAAAGTGGCGCGAGACTGTACTGACAAAGGATCTTGTGCAACCAAAAATATGTATTATTACGGTCTAAAACTCCATTTGCTTGCTTTTCGCAGAAAAGGCACAATTCCCTTTTCTACTGCCGTTTCAAAAGTCAGACAACCAATCGAATCGTTTTTTAACCGGCTCATTGAAAAATCTAATATTCAAAATGCCTCAAAAGTCCGTTCTACGAATGGATTATGGTTGCACTGCCTCGGAAAAATCGCTATCGCCTGCATCGCTTTTATATTTTAACCCGTGATTCGCATTATTCATTATTTTTGTCCTTTCCTATACAATCCCCAAAATATATCTCATCTATTTTCCCACAGTAAAAGTTGGTCAAAATTCATCAAAAACATAGACAAAATAGATAAAAAATATAATTTATTTTACTATTATACTATTTTATATTAATGATTTAATCTAAAATATGTCATATATTTTTTTGTATATTTTTATATATAATTTTTTATTATAAAATTATTATATTACCTTTGACTATTCAAAAAATGATTAACCAATATTAATTAAAAAAGATGAAAAAAATCATTTTATTTACAATTGTACTTGTTGCATTTGCAAGAGTACACGCACAGGTGGGCATCAATACGGAAAATCCATCGCCCAATTCGGCACTGCAAATAGTATCGCCTACGAGCAATCAGGGACTTCTTGTTCCTCAACTCACTACCGCCGATGTTGAAAGCATTAGCATTGCCACAACAGGCGGTACACCTTCCGACCCCACTTCCATCAACGAAGATGGATTAGTAGTGTTTAACTCTCAAACGGGCTGTTTCAACTACTGGAAACAGGAAACACAGCAATGGTACAGTTTGTGCGGTACGCCACCACCCGCAGTTGTCGAAATAGACAATTGTGCGGCGATTAAGGCAACAGGTATTTACATTGAAAATCAGGCATTTACAGTAAACAACTATATTCAACTGCCCGTACATGTAATCAGGGCAGGTACATGTACCATTACCGCTGTTACTACCGACAACGGCGGCAACGGTTACTATTTTTCCACCAGCAGCATATTTCCTGCATCAGGATATTATACGGTAAATTTAGCGGGTGCAGGAATGCCGCTTGTGCCAAATACAAGTCCTGGCAATCCGATTGTTTTCTCGCTCAATGGCGAAAATTCACCTGCTACCTGTTTCAATTTGCCAATTCAAACGGCTAAGCCTGACTATGTGATTACCGGCGTAACACAAATGCCGTCCAATCCGTGGTCTGTTGGTTCGCCTTTGGATGACGGAACTTACTTTATTCAGGTAACGCTACGTGTAAACAAGCCCGGACACTGGCAACTGACGGCTAATACACAAAACGGCTATGCTTTCAATGGAAACGGCGAACTCTCCGAAGCATCGGGCTACAACCCAACGGGAACTTTCCCGCAGATTGTAACTGTAAATGTTTCCGTTTCATCAGGGCAGGCAAATGTATGGTCGGTAAGTGGAGATGCATTTACGCTTTCTACCGTTGGCTCGGCTACGCCAAGTAACTATCCGTTTATTATTCGTCTGGCAGGCATAAGTTTTACTATCAGCGATTGTAACGCCATTACTTTGAACAATGCAGGAACGCTCACTCAGGAAGTTGCAATTCCTGCGGGAATGACAATTACAGTGCCAATCACGGTTACTGCATCCGGTTTTACGAAAATTACAGCCATTTTTGCAGGACTTACCTTTGTAACGCACAATGCAAGTAACAATCCCGGTGAAACTAACCTTGCAGCAGGGCAAACTTCGGTTACGCTCTATCCTGCTACAGCGGGACAAAAACCAAATCAGGCGGGTGAACACGCTATCCAGTTTTCGAGTTCCGAAGGCGGCTTGGTAATCGCCTGCACGCAGCCCAAAAAGGTTACAGTAGTTCCTGCTGTGGCAGCTTTCAACAATATTACCTTTATAAGTACCTCATACAACGCTGTTTACATTTCAGACCCGCAGAAAAACATTGCATTGCAAGTGCCTGAGGTAACGCTCTCCGTGCAAACTAATGTTGCCGGAAATTACTCACTTACCACTACCATCAACGGAGTAACTTACAGTGGGAAAGGTTCTGTTCCTACAGGAAGCAGCAGCATTATGCTCTTTGCCGACAGGGACATCAACGGTAATCCCGTTAGCCAGATGGCTGCTGCATCAGGACCGAAAATTTATATTTTGACTTATCCCAAACTCGCAGGAACAGGCTCGCTTAATTTCACCATTAATTTCTGCTATCGCAAAATGAATATTCTCAGTTGGGGTAATCGCGGCTCAGGCTTCGACCGAATGTTCCCAAGCACAACTGACGTATCAGCTGCCAACCTGATGTTGCAAAAAACAGGCAACTTTGGACCCGCAGGGAAAGTGGGTGTTGGAGGATTCAATATTATCAACATCGGAACAACCAGCAATGCCAACACCCTGAAAAATACAATCAATTCCAATAAAATTGATATTATTTTCATCACAAGTAACAACGAAATCAGTAATGACGCTCTTGCTCAGGTGATTTACGATTTTATCAATATCAAAAAAGGTGTCGTTATTTTCGCAAGCCAGCTTGAAACAGGAACAGAACGCCTGTTGAACAAACTCTACGGTGCAGGCACATTTGATGCTCCTTTTTCAGCAGGACAAACACGCTTTGCAATCAATACCGCACTGGCAGCAAACGACCCGATACTTTACGGACCATTTACGCTTCCCGGTTACGACTGGACTGGCAAATACATTGGAGACGACTGCTCAAACGGTACGCGCATACGCAACTTTTCTGCTTTGCCTGCATCGGTTAAGAAAATTGCCATTTGGACAGGAAACAGTTCTGCTACTTGCCCAACAGGTGCAGTATTTGCCTTTTACGATGACAACAAGGGGTTTTTCTACTGCGGCGACTGGGCATGGGCAAATGGACGCACAACCTACAACAGCAGCACTGCCGCGTGGCCCAATACACAAAACGACGGCGAACCAATAGTAAAAAATAATATGATTGCAAGTGACGGAATTACCGCAGGACCTGTGTATAATTCTTTTATCTATGCCAATGTAATGGCATGGGCTATTGATAAGGCGGCAAACAGAACGCTGGTTGATGTTCAAGTGCCCTGAATGGTGTTTTTTATTAAAAATTAATTAATAAAATGAAAAAAATCACAATATTAATAATCATAGTACTTGCAGAATTTGGCTACATCAGCGCGCAGGTAAGCATTATGACCGAAAAACCAACGCCCAATTCGGCTTTGCAGGTGGCTTCACCCGACAAGGACAGGGGCTTGCTTTTGCCGAAAGCAACCCAGACAACCATAGACAATCTGCAAATTGTTACGGAATCGGGTGAAAACGAAAATATCGTTTCTTACAATGCTGACGGATTGATGATTTACAATGTAAATTCAGGTTGTTTTGGCTACTACAATCAGGCAAAAAATCAGTGGTGGAATCTTTGCGGTACACTGCCGCCCGCCGTGTCAAGCATTGACAACTGTGGCGGAATAAAGGTGGCAGGTGTTTATTTGGAAGACGAAGCGTTTACTCTGAACAATTATTTGCAGGTGCCTGTGGTGGTCAGTGTTCCCGGAACATACGTAATAATGGCAACGGTAGTACCCGACAACGGTTACTACTTTATGGCACAGGGAACATTTCCCAGAGCAGGAGGTTTTACAGTAACGCTGAACGGCGCAGGAACGCCCAATGCGGCGCAAACCGATATTGTAAAAATAAGTATAAACGGAAAAGAACAGATATGCGAAGTTCCCATTGTTATCGGAACAAAAGAGCCCGATTACTGTATTATTGATGCTCAACAGAACAATCCAAGATGGCCTGTCATTACCGATTTGACGGGCATTAATGCAAGCGTAACGGCTACATTGATGGTTTACAGTCCGGGCGAATGGAAAATTATTACCTCAGAAGTAAATGGATATTCGTTTGCAGGCAAAGGACGGCTGGAAAATGCTCAAGGGTATAACCCCGCAGGCAAGTTTCCGCAGACAGTTAAAGTGGTTGTGCCCGTGGCTAACGGACAGGCAGCAGCGTATGGAACAGGCAAAGACCATTTTACACTTTCCACTGCCTCTTCCAAAAATCCGTGCAACTACGGAGTGGATATTCAACTGTCGGAAGGCGGATTCTACATTCCCTGTCAACTTTGCCCGCTTGTAAAACTTTACAAACTGACAAAGGCTGACAGCGTGGAACTGAAAATTGGAACCGCTATTCCTTTCGATGCCTATATAGACATACCGATACACGTTACCGCTCCCATTGCAAATGTGACAGTTAGAGCGCAGGTAGCAGGGCTTACCTTTGCTACTGCCGACTTTGTAACCGACCACTATGTAGAAAAAACAATCAATTTGCTTACAACCGACAATTCGGTACGTTTGTACCCGACAGGCAACCCGATGAGCAGCATCAAGCCCACTGCTTACGGGCAGAATTTGCCGATAGTATTTACGACTGTGAATGCTGGCAACCCTGCCAAAAATTACTTTGAAACAAGCGATTGCAAGCCCACGCTGGACGTTAAAACATCAACTGCCAGATTTTCGAGCGTAACTTTGGCCGGTTATACAGGCGGAGTTGCCGGACAACAAGGCTTCTATCAGGTAAACAGTTTGCTGCCCGGAGCCGCACCTAACGTTATTGTAACTGCAATACGGCTGAACGTAGCCACTTCGCAGGCAGGACAATACAGTTTCAGTGCAACTGCAAATGGAATTACATATTCGGGCAGCGGCGAAATTACTGCGACAGGCACAACCGAAGTTACCCTTACCTACAGTAGCGATACTCCGGCAGGATTTGGCAGGGGTGATTACAATTTCGCCTACCATAAGGTTGGCGACACAGAAGGTACGCCAACAGGAAGCCTTACCGTTCCTGTGTATTTCGGCTACCGTTCAATGAAGATTGTTTCATACGGAGATGCTACATACACGATGAACCGTAATCCGAGTAATGCAAAGAAAATTGTAGAAGAACCTGGCAATTTCGGGATTACCGGCAAGATACCGTCTCTCGGATATACGGTTACAATGTACACTGTCACTCCAAACGCAACAACTATGGCTACTCAAATTAAAGATGCGGACGTTGTGTTTATTAACTATCCTGCCTCATTTGGTGCAACAACGTTACTCTCAACGTTGAAGGCATTTAACGATGCAGGCGGAGTTGTTATCTACTCGTCACAGAGCAATACATATTCTCAAAACTTCTACAATACATTCTATGGAGGTACAATAACATCGGATTTTTCATCTGCACTTTATTATAATATTCCGATAGGTACAAGGACAAGTTCCGGCTTGACAGGTCTTCCTGCTACCGACCCGATTGTTTACGGACCATTTACTCCTACAGGATTTACGCCTGTAAGCATGATGGTTGAAAGTGACAACGCCTGCTACACCGACAAGCAAACACTTGCTTCCACCATAATTCCTCTGTCAAGAGTTACAGGAAATAATCACGACTATATATTTGCGTGGTACGATACAACGAAAGGGTTGATGTATTTTGGAGACAGCGGCTGGACTCGCGGGGAAAGCAGCAGTCAACCGATTAACTGCGATGCAAACAATAAGCCAATAGCCTCGACAAATACTACGGCGGCATATACGATTCTTTCCAGCAACATAACAGAGCCCGCCGGCTATTCGCATTGCTCATACATCTTTGCCAATGCAGTAGCGTGGGCAATGGAATATGCAGCGAAACACAGAGTCTTTGCCCCATAATAACAGCACAAAAGGACATGCATACTGCAATGAAAAATAAATAGGATATAGAAATGTCGCTGGATTGCTTCGTCATTATAGGCGGAGCGAAGCAATCCAGTGTTGTTTTCCTTACCTCCTGCCATCTCCAAATGGAGATGGAGTTGTGGAAGCCATCCATTCATTGTTCACTGTTCAACCCTACGGGTTGAGGTCTGGTTGTCTTTAGCCGTAAGTTTCACTTACGGTTATTCACATTTTGTCCTACGGACATAAATACATGTTGTATCCCATATTTTTCTATTGATATGAATGCCCTGACGGGCAAAACGTAACTTTCACACAAAGTTCGCATTTAATTATTCATTGTTCATTATTCATTAAAATGTGTTTTTGTAAAAAATAAATTTGCACAATCCAAAAATTCTACTTAC
>JAITNR010000015.1 GCA_031290375.1 Prevotellaceae bacterium
GTAGTGGCTTTTTTGCAAATATTCGGCAAAAATCACCGAACGGAACGAAGTGGAGTGAGGTTGTTTTAACCGAATTTTTATTGGTCTGTGTATATGTGAGAACTTTTATGTATATTTGCCGCGTAATTTTAATGTAAAAATATGACAACAAATAAATTTTATTCGACCCATTATTCATCACCTTTGGGTTCGCTTATGTTAGCGAGCAATGGGGAAGACCTCGTTGGTCTGTGGATAGAGCAACAAAAATATTTTGGTAATACCGTACCGACAGAGATGATTGAAAAACAGGATTTACCCTTATTTGCCAATACGAAAAAATGGCTTGCCGAGTATTTTGCCGGTCAAAAACCAGCCATTTCCGATTTGCCGTTATCTCCTAATGCTGGTACATTTCGCACGACTGTATGGAATATCCTTTGTGAGATTCCATACGGTAAAGTTATCACGTATGGCGAGATAGCAAAAACTGTGGCTTCCAAAATGAACAAATCGAGAATGTCCAGTCAAGCAGTTGGCGGGGCTGTGGGTCATAATCCCATATCCATTATTATTCCCTGTCATCGGGTTGTGGGTTCAAACGGCAGTCTGACAGGTTATGCCGGGGGTATCGACAAAAAAATCAAACTGCTTGAACACGAAGGCGTAAATATTTCTGACTTTTCTACACCTATTCGTGGCACGGCACTCTAATATAAATTTCTGGAGATAAGATATATGCATTTTGAATATAGAAAAGACTAAATACTGCTTTAGATGAAGTATCCTCGAAAACAATTAACGCAATCGGGATTGACGAATTGCAGAAATTTGGCATGACTTTCCGCAAGGCTGAATATATCAAAGATTTTGCCTGCAAGGTGCTGTCAGGTGAATTTGACATTGAATCCTTGCCTGATAAAAGCGATGATGAGCTAATCGCCAGACTTTCCGCTTTAAAAGGCATTGGCGTGTGGACAGCCGAAATGATTATGACGTTTTGTATGCAACGCCCTGATATTTTTAGTTTTGGCGATCTCGCTATTCACAGAGGATTGCGTATGTTATACCATCACAAAAATGTTGACAAAAAACTGTTTGAAAAATACAGGCGGCGATACAGTCCTTACGGCACGGTTGCAAGTCTGTACATTTGGGCGATAGCCGCGGAGCCATTCCCGAAATGCAGGATTATGCTCTGAAAAAAAAGTAGTATCAACCGATTGAAATAAAAAGCATACCTTTTCCGCGTAATTTTAATGTAAAAAAGGCAGGAGCAAAAAAGAAGCTATAACCGTGCAGGGAATGGAAATACTCTTTCGGTGCGATAACAAAATAATTTGAGCAGATAAACAACCACGATTTTAATGTTACGGAATTAAATAACATTAAAAATGAAAGCGGCGGTGAGCACATAAGGTTTCTAATGTGTAGTTTTTCCCGTAGTATTTTGCAACTATGCGGAGGCAGGTGGCTCCGCAGTCCATGACATCAACTTGGTTGTAGCATTCTGTATTGTAAGCCACAATTTAGAATTTTCGTATTCTTGATATGGGTATTTAAATTTCATTACTTATTCTTATTTTTAGGACCATTAGTCCATATTTGTTTTCCATTAAAATCCACTTCCATTACTTTTTTCCCTGTTTTGGGATTGCTAACATCCCAATGGTCTTTATGTTTCATATCTCTTTTCCACATATTTCCATTGGTATCTTTCCATCCTTGCCCATTTTTCATTTTGGTAAATTTACCATATTTAGACGGCAAAGTCAACGCATTTGTTACTTTTCCCCCTTTCCCTCTAAAAAGAACAACTGAAAGCCTAATGTCAATCAAATCATTTATGTCTGAAGCGGCTTGATTGTATATAGCATGGTATTATATTTTAAATATTCTATTTTGGATAATTTTTTTTGATCGGTTTGAGATTTATACCAATGATAATTCTTCATTAACATATTAGGAAAATTGATGCATATTATTTTTTTTACCCTATATTTATTCATCACAAATGTTTTTTCTATCATATCTTTTTCTATTTGATAGAAAATATTTTTAAAATAGTTATTGACTTCTTCAATAGATGCGAGTTTTTGTATATGTCCGTAGCAGTCAATGTTCCATTTGCTAATTATTTGTTTTTTTTCTGCTAAAAAATCTATCAATATTGATTCATCTACAACATCTAACAATAGTTGTGATAACATTGCACAATTTACTTTATTAATGATATTAGAGTAATTTTCCTTCACATAATTGGCTGCATTATCAAGGTCTATTGCTTTCTCATACAAAGAAATTGCTTTATGAATATCTTTTGCGCATCCATTACCACTTATATACATAGCTGCTAAATTGTTACAAGCGGTTGCGTTATTATTGTCAGATGCTTTTGAATACCAATAAAATATTTTATGAAAATTATAGTATGGATTTTGTAACCCCCAAAAACCCACATCTTCATAATGTGCTGCCAAGTCCACTTGTGCTTCAGGATGTCCTTTGTATGCCAATGTTCTTAATCCTTTCAAATATTGATTGTATTTATGTTTTTTTTCTTCCTCTGAAATGTTATCCTCATTAGAATAAAGATACAATAATATTTGATTGTTATGAGTATATGCATTGTTATTATTCATGTTGAAAATTTTTATTATTTTATTTCTTTTGTGGAAAAACATATCCTTCTGGTGCTTTTTTACTTTTCCATTGACCTGTGTGAGTATCTTTTTCTAGTACATTGCCAGTTTTTTGGGGGTCTGGTCTTAAGTGCTTATAGGGATTGTTTGTTCCACTTGCACTTTTTGTATGACCGCGTTCTCCTTTGCCTTGTCCCCCTTTAAGAGCATTTGTTACTTTTCCCCCTTTCCCTTTAAAAAGAACAACTGAAAGAATTTCAACCGTTTTATTAGCCAAACCCTCTTCTTTCATACTTTCCCATGTTCTTTCAAAAAAATTATTATCAGAATAATCTCCTGCATTACCCACATATTCTGTTCTGTCTTTATCAAACTGAGATGAGCCAAAACCCAAAAAACTGAAAAAGTTATTGTTTTCAAAATCTTCTTCCGAATAGGCCTCTTTAGGTATCATTGCTTGTTCAAAATACATACCGTCAAATACTTTGCGGTTTTTCGTATCTGCTGTTGCATTTGCATCTTGCATAAATAACCTGTTTGGCTCTTTATCGTTTGTTTCTACTGTTTTTGTAGTAGTTTCTCCACTTTTATTTTAAAAAACATAAATATCGTCCATTCCAGTCGGGTCAGCAACCATAATTGGGTTGTTCCCGCACCAATTATACGATTTACACAGCAGTTAACCAATTTTGATGTTATTTACAGTATTTCCGAGTGATATGCGGGTAGTTATACCAATGCAGGTCGGTGGAAATTGGTATGCTTAACGGCGGGCTATAGTATCGGGCTTCCGCTTGCAGCAGTCCGCTTTCCTCGTCTTTCAAATGCCCGCCAAACCTGTGTAACTCGTCATAATTGCCGTTTCTAATATTTACGATTTCCTCTCCATACGGCGCATACGCCAATGTTTGGTATGTCCCGCCGCCTTTATCTGTTATCAAACTGCCACTGCCGAGATGGTTTGCATGGAAATAGAATGGTTTCTCGGATGTACTGTAAACTGC
>JAITNR010000025.1 GCA_031290375.1 Prevotellaceae bacterium
AACGGAATTACAACGACGGCAGTGTGTACAACACGGGGAACAACGGCAACTATTGGAGCAGTACGGTCAATGGCGACAACGGTCGTAACATGAACTTCAACAGTAGCAACGTGAACGCGAACAACAACAACAATCGCGCGAACGGTATGAGTGTTCGTTGTGTCGCAGAACTTTTAGCAAACATTTTGAATAATGACAATGAATAATGAATAATGAATAATCAAAATACAGACCTTACGTGATAATTGCATTTATGTTCGTAGAACAAAATGTTAATAACCGTAAGTGAAACTTACGGCTGAAGACAACCTGTACCTCAACCCATAGGGTTGAACAAATTCCCCATTGTTCATTGTTCATTGTTCATTGTTCATTGTTCATTATTCATTAAAAAAAAGGTGGACAGACAACAACTTTTAGAAGATTTACTGTATGCTTACTACGCCGCTCGCAAGCACAAACGCAACACTATCAATCAGTTACGTTTTGAATTTAAACAGGAAGAGGAGATAATCTCCCTATGTGACGAAATTCTTACCCGCACTTACACTCTTCGTCCAAGCATCTGTTTTGTCATCGATCAACCTGTGAAACGCGAAGTATTCGCTGCCGATTTTCGAGACCGTGTTGTTCACCATTTGTTGTTCAACTATATCAACCCTGTTTTTGAACGCTCTTTTATAAACGATTCGTATTCATGCAGGGAAGAGAAAGGTACGCTGTATGGCATAAATAGAATAAACGGTTTTATAAAAGAATGCAGCGAAAATTATACCCGCGATTGTTACGTGCTCAAACTCGACATACAGGGTTATTTTATGAACATTGACAAGAATATTTTGTTGGATAAAATTGATAAAATGTTACTCTGTAGAGGAGACATTGCGTGCAACGCCCCTGCGGATATGGTTGATTATCTTATTCACGAAATCGTGTTGAACGACCCGCGTCAAAATTGCATAATCAAAGGCAAACGCTCCGACTGGGATTGTCTTCCGCCATCAAAAAGCCTGTTTCATTCGCTCGAAAACTGCGGCTTGCCAATCGGTAATCTTACGTCTCAACTGTTCAGCAATGTCTATCTCCATTACTTTGACTGTTTTGTGAAAAACGATTTGGAAATAAAGTATTACGGTCGTTATGTCGATGATTTTGTGCTTGTCCATACCGATAAGGCGTTTTTGCTTTCGGCAAAAGAAGAAATACGGCAATATTTGTCGAAAGAATGCCACCTGACCCTGCACCCCAAAAAAATTTACCTTCAACATTACACTAAAGGCATAAAATTTCTCGGTGCAATAATCAAGCCCAATCGCTTGTACATTGACAACCGTGCCAAACACAACTTTTATCTGTGCGTCAAGGGGTGGGAACAGTTTTTGGCGTCTCATTCGCCTCAAAAAAACGATATTTTGCAAATGCGGTCATCACTTAATTCCTATCTGGGGCTTATGAGGCACTTCAAAACCTGCAATATTCGGCGTAAAGTGTTGCTTGGAGAGGCGCACCTGCTTTTCCGTTACGGGTATTTTACAGATAAACTGTTGAAATACAAGGTCGTAAAAACTTATCTAAACCCTAAAAATTTATGACTCTGAAAACTCAATATCCACGTTGGGTTTTCTTTGATAAAATTGACGCAGAACTCCAAATTTTCTGCATTCTTTTTGTTCTGCAACAAATCATTACCTTCAAAAATCGGACTTAAAAAATAGTTGTCTGCTCTCGGCAAATCATTAATATCAGGCAAAATATATCCCTTTTTAACGGGGAAACGAAACTCATTTACCTTACTGAAATTCTTTCTCAAAACTTCAACACTCACTTTAGGGCTGCAAGAAATATAGTCAATTCCGCTTGGAACGGAGTTTGTGCCGTTGGTTTCGATGCAGTTGTAAAACTCTGAGAAATGGCTCAGCCACTCGTCCGTTAGTTGTAATGTTGGTTCGCCTCCTGTCCAAATCACCATTTTAGATGGATATTTTTTGATTTCCAACAAAATTTCCTCAACGCTCATTTCTTTGCCGGACTTCCAATCGGTGTCGCAATAAGAGCAGTCCAAATTACAGCCTGCAAGTCTGACAAACACTGCGGGTTTGCCTGTATTTGCCCCTTCTCCCTGCAACGAGTAAAATATTTCTACTACCCTAATTTTCTGCATAAAAGGCGTTTGTAAAGGGCGTTTCGCTCACTTCCACACGGATAAGTTGAGCAAATTGCAATTTGAAAGTATCGTAGAGAAATTTGGCGATATTTTCAGAGGTAGGATTAAACTCAAAAATATCGTTTAAGTGTCTGTGGTCTAACGAATTATTGATGTAATTTTTTATGGTGTCCAAATCTCTGTAATCAATCACAAAACCTGCGTAGTTGAGCACGTCCGCAGCAAACCAAAACCTGACAGCATAGTTATGCCCGTGTAACCGACTGCAAGGGTGGTCTGCCACAAGCCCGTTGAGAATATGGCTTGCCGAAAAATTAAAAATTTTACTTATTTGATATTTCATTTTTCTAAAATAAAATTGCTGCAAAGTTATAAAAAATCTATCTGTTTGTTAAATTCACTCCAAAGTTTTTCGTTCGGAGTTTCTGCGGTGATAATTATATTCTGTTTTGAAACAGGGTGGATAAATTCCACCTGTCGAGCGTGCAAACTGATGCCGCCGTTTGAATTTGAACGGGCAAAACCATACTTCAAGTCGCCCTTTACAGGGCAACCTATTTTTGCCAACTGACACCTGATTTGGTGGTGCCGTCCTGTTTCGAGATTGATTTCCAACAGTGTGTAATTGTCTGATTTGCCGATAATTTTGTAAGACAGGACGGCTTTTTTTGCCTCTTTTTTTGGTGCGTCACAGGCGTAGGATTTATTTTGTTTTTCATTACGGATGAGATAATGTTCGAGACTTTCCTCAGTCCTTGGTGGCGGATTTTTGACTATAGCCCAATATGTTTTGCATATTTCGCCGTTGCGAAACATCTCGTTGAGCCGTTCCAACGCTTTGCTTGTGCGGGCAAACAGCACTACGCCGCTCACGGGGCGGTCGAGCCGATGAACAACGCCGCAAAATACATTTCCCTGCTTGTTGTATTTTTCTTTCAAATAGTGCTTAATCGTCTCTGATAAAGGAACATCGCCCGTTTTGTCGCCCTGCACTATATCCGAGCAGGTTTTATTTACGGCAATAATGTGATTGTCTTCGTAAATGACTGTCATTTTTTTCTTTGTCTTACCACTTCGTACATCAAAATTCCTGCTGCTACCGACACGTTGAGGCTCTGAATGTTGCCAAAAACAGGAATAGCGGCTCGTTCGGAACAAAGCCGCAGCACTTCCGCCGAAATGCCCTCGTCTTCCGCGCCAAATACCAGCACAACAGGCTCAACATAAGACGGTTGTGTGTAGTTAGTGTCGGTTTTTTCGGTAACGGCTATCGGTTTTAGACCCGAATTGGCGAGAAACGTTACGGTTTTCGCCAAATTTTGTTCTCTGCACACAGGAATTTTCATCAATGCCCCCGTAGAAGTCTTAATGGCATCGGCATTGACAGCGGCACTGCCTACTGTGCCAATCACAATAGCATCAACCCCTGCGCATTCGCATGTTCGGGCTATCGCTCCAAAATTTCGCACATCCGTGATATTGTCAAGCACGACCACAAAAGGCACTCGTCCCTGCTCATAAAGCATTGGTACAATGTCTGTTATATGTTGATATGTAACAGGAGAAGTGAAAGCCACTACACCCTGATGGTTTTTTGTGGTCAGGCGGTCAAGTTTTTCGGCAGGCACTTTCTGTACAGGGATAACCTCTTGACCAAAAGAGGCGTACAATTCACGTGACAGGGCATTGTTCATATCCCGCCGAATAAGAATTTTTTCGATATTTTTGCCCGCTCTTATTGCTTCTATTACGGCTCTTGTGCCGAAAATCATTTCTCGCTCAGGGCGTTGTTTAGTTTTGTATAACATATTTTCAAATTTTGCTTTTTTATTTTATAAAACACTGCATGAAAAAAATCTGAACAGTTGCTTAATATTTTTCGTAATTTTTTGTTTGCAGTTATCGTTTAATAACTATCTTTTGTGAAATTTTTAAGTTGGAGGAGGTCAAATTATTGTCTTTTTTGAGTTTATCTACTGTTACACCGTATTTTTGGGCAATTTTATAAAGAGTATCACCCTGTTTTACAACGTGAGTTGTTGTCTGCGGCTTTTTTCCTGCTTTTTTCTGTTCAACAGGCTTGTTGTCAGCAATCTGAATTTCTTCGTTTTTTACAGTCAAACTATTTTTTGAGACAATAAGGTTTTGACCTGTTTTTATATTATCGCAAATATTATTCCATTTCCTAATGCTATCTACCGCTGTGCCGTACTGCCTTGAAAGAGCGTAAATGGTTTCCCCGCTCTGTAAAATATGATATTGATAATCATAACTTTGCGTTAATTCGTTAGTGTTATTCGATTTAGAGGCATTATCCTTTGCCGCTATCACTCTGCAAGCGGACAAATATCGACTTTGATAGTATGATTCGGTTGATTTTGAAACAGTTATACCTCTTGTAAGTGAAGCGTGAATAAAAGAGAAAACTCCGTTTTTCAGTGAATCTGACACTACAATTCCCACATGCCCTATTCGTTTTCCGCTATTTCGCCCGCCAAAAAATACCAAATCACCCTTTTTGAGATTTTTCATATCCACGTGATTATTAGCCAGATACTGCAAAGAGGCTCGCCTTTGCAGTACAACACCAAAATGGTTGAAAACGTAATTAACAAAACCCGAACAGTCAAAGCCCCTTGTACTCATCCCGCCATAGCGATAGGGCGTGCCGATAAATAATTGACTGTACGCAATCAACGAATCTATTATCGCACAGGATATTGTGTCGGGCTTTTGCCCATCAAAGACTTGTTGGTCCAACATAAATTCTTCGTAACTGTCTTCCTCAAAAAACTGTGCCGATACATTGAACGAACACAGCATCGGAAACAGAATTAATAAAATTGCTTTTCTGCTGCCTGCCCCCAGCAGCAATTGAAAATGTAACTTGTAACCAAGTAATTTATTGCTCATCATCGAAAGTTTTAAGTTTTTGATAAATTTTTTGAACAGGAAAGCCCATTACATTGTAAAATGAGCCTTCTATCCTCTCTACTCCCACAAAACCAATCCATTCCTGTATCCCGTAACTGCCTGCTTTGTCGTACGGTTTATATTTACTCAGATAATAGTCTATCTCATTGTCGCTCAATGTGGCAAAGGTAACTTTTGTAAAAGTTGAAAAAATTTCCTGTCGCTTTTTTGTAGTCAGACAGACCCCTGTAACAACTTCGTGCGTTTTGCCGGAAAGTGCCTTTAGCATTGTTCCTGCGTCTGCTTCATCTTTGGGTTTGCCCAAAACTTTTCCTTCGACAATCACAATCGTATCGGCAGTTATCAGCAACTTTTCATCGTCCAAAAATTTTTCAAAGGCATCAGCCTTTAGCTTCGCAAGATATTCGGGAATTTTTTCTGTCTGCAAATCGGACGGATAACTCTCTTGCAGGTCATCAATGGTCTGTACGGAAAAATCAATGTCAAGTCTGCGCATAAGCTCTTGACGCCGAGCGGATTGAGAACCAAGAATTATTTTATAGTTTTTAAGCATTTTTATAAATTGGTTAAAGCCCTTTGTAACGATTCGTGCCAGTGCGGGATTGTTATTCCGAAAGTTGCCTTTATTTTGCCCTTGTTCAGAACGCTGTAATGCGGACGGTGAGCAGGAACGGGATATTGACTGCTCTCAATCGGCAACACCTTACAGGGCAAGTTTTTGAGTTCAAAAATTGCTTTTGCAAAGTCGTACCACGAACAAACACCCTCGTTGGAAAAATGATAAATACCTGCCACACAGTTGTTTGAATTGGTAATGCTTAAAATGGCTCTTGCCAAATCTGCGGCATTTGTAGGTGTGCCTGTCTGGTCAAAGACCACCGAAATCTGTTCTTTTTCCAAACCAAGACGCAACATTGTTTTCACAAAATTATTTCCAAAAACCGAATAAAGCCAGGCAGTGCGGATGATAACGGAATTTGCAGGATTGATCGCAGTCAAAACCGCCTCTCCCTCCGCTTTGGATTTGCCGTAAATGCTTTTAGGACAAATAATTGAGTCCTCTTTATAAGGGACACTCGAAGTGCCGTCAAACACATAATCGGTAGAGATGTGAATGATTTTTGCGTTAATTTTTTTTGCCGACTCAGCCAAATTTTCTACCGCATAACGATTGATTTTATAGCACAGTTCTATATCGCTTTCCGCCTTATCAACAGCGGTGTAGGCAGCACAGTTTATCACAAAATCGGGTTGATTTTCTTCAAAAAAACGATTCACAACCTCTTTATCGCAAATATCAAGGGTATCAACATCTGTAAAAATAGACTGAATATCAGGGTATTGCCTTAATAAAATATTCAGTTCGCTGCCAAGTTGTCCGTATGAGCCTGTTACAAGTATTTTCATTCCAACTTCTAATTTATGGTTTCAACTCTGAATGCCGCCATTTTGTACGACATTCGGGGTTATGATTTGCAAATATTTTGTTGAATACTGCATTTTACTTTTCCCTTTCCTGTGCAAAGGTACAAAATTTTTATTAATTTTGCTTTCATAATATCACCAATATTTTGGTGGCAAAATCCCAATGATAAATCTAAAATTTAACTGCTAAATTATGTCTAAAAAAACAATTATCACCGCTTTATTATTAGTAATAATGATAACTTCCTGCGGCAAAAAGCCAAATCCGAAGCCTTATGAATATTTCAGAATTGATTTGCCCGAACATTCCTACAAAATGATTGACACGATGAAAAACTACGATTTTGAGATTTCGCAATATGCCGAAATTACACCTTATATTGGCGAATCTACGGGATTTAATATTGATTACAACAAGTTAAACGGTAGAATTCACGTTACCTTTATGCCTATTGATTTGGACTCGTTCAGAATTGTTACCGAGGACAGTCACAAATTGGCATACAAGCATACAATCAAGGCAAATGCCATTATCGAAAACTACTACGCCAACGACACCACCAAAGTTTATGGTGTTTTATACAAAATCACGGGCAACGCCGCCTCTCCTGCACAGTTTTTTATTACTGACAGTACTAAACATTTTCTTCGTGGAGCATTGTATTTCAACAATTTGCCCAATTACGACTCCATTGCTCCCGTTGCCGACTATATCAATGAAGATATTGTTCATTTAATTGAAACTGTCAGGTGGAAGTAGAAATAATTAAAAGTCTGTATTCGTCCCGCTAACTACTTTTCATAGCATCTCAAGAAAAGTTTTTACCGATTTGCAGTGAGGTATAAGGCTGTCTAAAAAGCACACTACTGACACTGATTTGACAGATTTTCACTGATTTTTTTTCCCCTGCCTTCTGCGTTCGGTTTCGTCAAGAATAATTTTGCGGATACGAAGATGATGAGGAGTAACTTCCAAATACTCATCTTCTTTGATATATTCCAAAGCCTCTTCGAGCGAAAACACAATGGGCGGAATAAGTCTTGCCTTGTCATCTGAACCTGAGGCACGCATATTTGTCAGTTTCTTGGATTTGGTAACATTAACGGGCAAATCGCCTTCTTTGGAGTTTTCGCCAACCACCTGACCTGTATAGACCTCTTCTTGCGGAAAAATAAAAAATCTGCCTCTATCTTGCAGTTTATCAATGGCGTATGCATATGCTGTGCCACCCTCAATGGCAATAATCGAGCCATTGTTTCTTCGTTCAATTTCCCCTTTCCAAGCGGCATATTCCAAAAATCTGTGAGCCATAACAGCTTCACCGGCAGAGATGGTCAGAATATTGTTTCTCAAGCCAATAATTCCACGTGATGGAATGGCAAATTCGAGGTAAATTCTGTCTTTTTGAGTTGTCATCGACAGCAACTCGCCCTTGCGGCGGGTAACTATGTCAATTACCTTACTCGAATGCTCTTCGGGCAGATTGATTGTCAGTTGCTCAATGGGCTCGCAGATAACACCGTCAATATCTTTTTTGATTACCTGTGGCTGTCCAACTTGCAATTCATAACCCTCCCTTCGCATTGTTTCAATTAGAATCGAGAGATGAAGCACTCCCCTGCCAGATACCTTCCAAATATCAGTATTGTCGGAAGTTTCTACTTTCATGGCAAGATTTTTATCAAGTTCTTTCATTAGACGGTCATGAATATGGCGTGATGTAACGAATTTGCCGTCTTTGCCAAAAAATGGCGAGTCGTTGTTTGTAAAAGTCATACTCATGGTAGGCTCGTCAATGGCGATGGGCGGCAGCGGTTCAGGGTTTTCGATGTCGGCTATGGTGTCGCCTATTTCAAAGCCGTCAATGCCCACAATGGCGCAAATATCACCCGACTTAACGCTGTCTGCTTGCGTCCTGCCAAGTCCTGTAAAAGTGTTCAGTTGCTTGATTTTTACCTTAACCATCAAACCATCTCTTTTGCAGAGCATTACGTCCATACCCTCGCGCAATTCGCCACGATGAACTCTGCCAACGGCAATTCTGCCCACGTAAGAGGAATAATCAAGTGAAGTAATAAGCATCTGGGGCGTACCTTCAAGCACCGCAGGTTCAGGTATATATTCGATAATTGTATCCAAAAGCGGAAAAATATTATCTGTTTTTGCCTTGTAATCAACTGACATCCAGTTTTCTTTTGCAGAGCCATAGATAGTGGGAAAGTTCAACTGCTCTTCTGAGGCGTCAAGGTTGAACATCAGCTCGAACACTGCCTCCTGCACTTCGTCCGGGCGACAGTTCGGTTTATCAACCTTGTTGATAACTAAAATAGGCAAAAGTCCGATTTGAAGAGCCTTTTGCAACACAAAACGAGTCTGCGGCATTGGTCCCTCAAAGGCATCAACGAGCAAAAGACAGCCGTCTGCCATATTTAGAACTCTCTCAACTTCACCTCCAAAATCGGCGTGCCCAGGTGTGTCTATTATGTTGATTTTATATCCACTGTAATCAATGGAAACGTTTTTTGAAAGTATGGTAATGCCTCTTTCACGCTCCAAATCGTTGCTGTCGAGTATAAGTTCGCCTGCCTGCTGGTTTTCTCTGAACAGTTTTCCCGCGAGCAACATCTTATCCACGAGCGTAGTCTTCCCGTGATCAACGTGAGCAATAATTGCAATATTTCTTATTTTCTGCATTTTAATATTGTCATTTCTTTTCCTAAAAAAATGAGTGCAAATTTACATGAAAATTTTCAGATTAACAAGTGTGTGAAATAAGATATTTTTTATGAATATCGGATATTTAACCTAAAAAGCAACAAAAGTACCGTCATTGCGGGCTTGACCCGCAATCCCCAAAATAAACCACTGATAAATAGGAGATTGCGGGTCAAGCCCGCAATGACGGGGTATTTGGAAGCGATTTGGGTATTAGTACGATATTCATTATTTTTTTTAATAGACAAAAAAAAATTTTATCTGTTCAGGGCGAAGTTCAAGTAACTGTGGATGAGGAAAAAATGGCACAACAGGCACTTTGGGACGGACTTCACGGCGTTTTTACCAACACCGACCGTTCTGAATTGGACGCCATTTCAGTACTTGACGAATATCACGGTTTGTGGCAGGTAGAGGAGTCGTTTCGTATTAACAAACACGATTTGCGCATGTGACCTGTCTTTCACTGGACTGCAAACAGAATACTCTCTCACATAGCCGTTTGTTTTGTGGCATTTTCGCTGATACGCTTTTTGCAACATATCATCAGAACCGAGACCAAAGAACGTTTTTCGGCAGCACGAATCAGCGAAGAACTGTGGTCTGTACAGG
>JAITNR010000046.1 GCA_031290375.1 Prevotellaceae bacterium
TTACATGAGAATTTGCTTACAGAGCGTACAGACTTGAAAGAACCTGAAAGTACGGTTTTTAACAAAGTCTTGAAAGTATTGTAAAACAACTGTTTTTACAGTCTATTGACAAAGCAGGCCTTAGAAAAAAACTAAGGCCTGCTTCGTGTCGTCTCTAACACAGGCGTTAGTTTTTTCCTAAGGTTTGCTTGGTTTAAAAATCCGTACCATTAATTTTTCTATTAATAATGCGAATTACGGGTTGAAAATCATTTTAATAATCGTTTGTTGATGTATATACAAATCGTTTGCTCTGTTTAGGGCTGAAAGCCCGATTATAATCCCAGCCCAATCGCGTAAGCGTTGGGTAGAATGTACAAAGGTGTTTTTGAGGGCTGTAAGCCCGAAATGTCGTTTGTATCCAATATTTATCAAAATTATTTCTGTTGCCATTGTTGTATATCGGGTTTTCAACCCTGAAATTTGTTTTTATATTTATACCCAAGCCTTACGGCATTGGGCTGGGATATACGAGGCTTTCAGCCTCAAAATTTCAACCCGTAATTCGTATTGATATGAAAATCCTACGTATAACGTCCTAAAAACGTTCGTCATTGCGGGCAAAACATGTTCCCGCAATGACACGAAGCTCAAGAGCAATACGTCATTGCGAGGAACGAAGCAATCCGGAAATCTAAAACCTTACAATTTATTTCTTTTTTGGAAGTTTTACTTTCAACGCTTTCAATATCTCTATTGCCCGACTGTCGTTCGGGTCAATATCCAGAATTTTTTTGTTTATCTCTATCGTATTTTTTACATCATCTTTCATTATGTAATAACCGCTGTAATATCTATAAGCATCTATAACGTAGGCATTTAACTTGCCATCAGTATTGCCTGCCTCCAATTTCATCACAGCTTCGTCATAATACGGTTTTGCTACGCCATCAATTTTGTCAGTTTTCTTCTTTTCATACGCATCAATCCATGAATAAGCCTTTGCTTTGCCGTAAAATCCAAGATATGACTCAGGTGCTCGCTTAATTAGACTGTCATTCGTAGCAATGGCTTTGTTGATACAGTCCATAAATTCTCTGTCATTGGCTGCAAGCTGTTCGGGCGTGAAATTTTTGTTATAAGCATCAACGGACTTGCCCGCGCTGTTGATACAGGCGTCCGAATACACATACAGGTCCATATTCAAGTAATTTGGGTTCATCTCAAAATATTTTTCAAAATTTGGGATAGACTTTGCATATTCAAAACTCATACAATAGGCATTTGCAATTTCCTTGTACGCCTCCGGCTGCCTGTCGTTTAACGCTATCGCCTTTTGAAAATTTTCAATCGATTGAGGATAATTCTTTGCCTTCACATAATACCTTGCCATTGTCATATAATCGAGATAAATAATATCCTTCGGCTGCGTTGTAGAGATGAATTTCTGCATTTTAACCAATCCGTCCGCATAATTTTCGAGTTCATATTCGTTATACGCTTCCAAACGCCTCATAATAACGTTGTTAGTATTGTCCTGTATTGTCTTTTTGATTTGTTCCAGCGATTTGGCATACTGCCTGTCGAAATACAATGCCTGTGCATAACGCTCATAAACAGTGGTCGGAACATTGCCAATGGCAATAACCTTTTCGTAGGCTTCAATAGCCTCTTTGCTCTTTGCCTGAGAGTTTTTTATGTCGCCCAAAATAATATAGGCAGGGATATAGTTCGGGTCAATTTTCAATACTTGATTGATGTAATCCAATGCCATATCCTTGCGGTTCATATCGTATATGCGTGCAAGTTTGATGTATGCGAGTTTGTCGTTGGCATTGAAATACAGCGCGTTTTCATATTTGGAAGTGGCATTGCTGTAGTCTTTTGCTTTCGTCTTCATATCTCCTTCGAGCAGGTATATGCCTGAATATTCCATATTTATCTTGTGTGCCTTAGCTAATGCGTTTTCGGCATCAGCGGTTTTGTCGTAGTCGAAATATGCCTTGGCTATATTTACCTGCACGGCGGCATCTTTTTTGGCAAGTTTTTCTGCTGCCTTAAACTGAGTTTCAGCACCTTTTGGATTGTCGTTTTTCAGTTCTATCCTGCCCATTCCAATGTAGCCGTAAGGTGATTTTGCATCGGCGGCTACTGCCTGTCGAAAAAAATATTGTGCAGAATCGCTTTTTTCATTATCATAAATCAACCCCAGATAGTAGTTTTTTTCTGCCTCATCGGTTGCTGACGCAGTTTTTTGTTTTACAAAAAACTCTTTTGCTGCATCTGTTAAACCTGCATTGTAATATTCCACACCTTTGTCATTCACTCCTGCAAAGGCAAACAGACAAGGCAGAAGTCCCGTCAATAAAAATTGAAATTTCCTTTTTAACATAATTTGTTTTGGGTATTAGTTAGATATTAATATTTGTATTCAAGATTAAATAACTTTCGGTTGTTACTCATTTTTCTCCCCACTGTGTCCATGTGTTTTGGGCGTCAGTTATTGGCATCAGACCTGCTTTTAGCACCACCTTTTGCCCTACTTCCTGTGTCAGAAAAAAGCAGAAACCTTTGGGTAGCCCTTCTCTTGTTTCTGCAAGAAGTACGTAAATCGGTCGCCACAACGGATATTGCTCTTTGTTCAAATCGCCTGCGTATGGCAAAAAACTGTTTTGTCCGGTTGCTTTTTCTTCTTTGCTTATCCAAACAAAACGAACTTTTTGAGCGGCTTGTTCGTAATTTTTAGATGTTTCGTTGCCTAATTGGTTTAATCCCACAACCGCTATTGCATTGGGAGTTTTGGCAATTTTTTCAAAAAGTTCTTCGGTGTTGTTTGTTGCATAAAGGTACTTTGATATTTTTTTGGTGCCTGATGTTAAAGAATCAACAACATAACGCAATACACTTGACTCGTTGTTGTTGAAAAACACCCGAATAGTATCAAGTGGCGAATCAGGATTGAGCTGCTTCCAGGTTACTGTTTCTCCTTTGAGAATTTTGGTTAGCTCGCTGATGCTGAAAAGCGTATCCCTGTTACTCTTGTTGGCAATAATGGCGATACCTTCAAAGGCGAAAATATATTTTCTTATAATTCTGTTTTTGGGGAACTTTGCCTTTTCTGCGGCATTCAGGTCGCGGGAAACAATGGCAAGTCTTACCGAATCGTCAATGAGCATCTTTATTGCGTTATCCTCTGAAGTGTAACGAGGAAAAACAAATGCCTCAGGGTTGTGCACCGAAAAAACCTCAACCTCCGATGCAATGATATTTTGGAAGTTTTCGGCACAGGCAATTTCTATTATCCCTGAGGTGAGCGTGTTCTCGGGCTGTTTCTTATCTTTACAGGAAAACAGGAAAAAAAGGCAGAGCAGAAAACAGAATGATATTTTTGTTGCAAACTTCATTTTATATATCATTTACTATTAAAACAGGTATTTTACAGCCAAACCAAAATCCCAAAGTCCCGGAGTGTGAAAATTGATTTTCATACGCTTTTGGGGATCTACCTTTACTGCATCATTCTCAATTATCCCTTTTTTGCCCAAATCAAAACCAATCAAAGGTCTGTAATCCAAAGAGAGAATTACAGGAGTAGTGTTGAACTTGTACTCTATGCCTATTTGTCCTGCAACTCCCATAAAAAAGTACCTTCTGGCACAATCTCTGTTGGCGTATTTGAAGGCATAATCGGGGTCTTCTTTTTCCCAAAAACGCGGGTACCAATCGTTGTTGCCCCAATTGAAGCCCAGTCCGACACCAAAACCGCCGTAAGTGGAAAACGGGCTGTTCCCGTTACTCATCCAGTTGTAAGTAACGGTAGCCTGAAGCCCTTGAAAATAGAATGACCCCATATCAATCTGAATAATATTTACCTCGTTTCCACCAACATAGTGTTGATAGGAGAGTTCCTGATTACCACCCAGTCTCAAGCCTATAGAGCGTGGCTGAGCACTCAAACAACAAGGCAAAACGCCTATCAGTGTAAAAAAAATGATTTTCTTCATAAATTTTTCGTAGCATTCTATTGGTTCATACCATAAAATATTGTCTGCAAAGTTAGTAAATTTTCCGTAATTATGAATACACCTGTCAGTTGAAATTGCACCTGAACTCCTAATCCCAATTCATTGCCTACATTATTCACAATTTTTAACTCATTTGTTGTCAAAAAAATATTAACTTTGTAGCATTACTAATAAAAAATAACAGCGATGAAAGAAAAAATAGGAATAAATGCAGGCATAGTTTGGAACGCCCTTCTGGTCAGCAGTTTGGATATTAAAATGCTAAAACATAACACTAAGTTATCGGAAAAAGATTTGTATACCGCACTCGGCTGGTTGGCTCGTGAGGACAAACTCTATTTCGTGGAGACAAATAAGGAATTGATAGTTGGTTTGGCATAAATAGGTTGAAAAGCAGTGATTAAAAGAAAGGCTTTCGGAATTGCCGAGAGCCTTTCTTTATTGGTGTTGATATTTTCGGAACTTGCTTACTGTGGATAAGCAGTTTTCGGAATATACCTGTTAAACTTCAACAAATGTGTTCCAGCCGAATGTATCGGGTTGTTCTCCATATTGAATACCTCTGAGATAGTTGTAAAGCACAGTTGATTTTTCACCCGGTTTGCCGTCTTTTGAAAAAATATACGCTTTGCCTGTGTCTATGTCGTCAATCCGTTCAATCGGGCTGATAACCGCTGCTGTACCGCAGGCTCCTGCCTCATCAAATTCGCTTAACTCATCAACAAGGATGTGCCGTTTTTCAACTTTCATACCAAGAAGTTCTGCAATCTTGGAGAGCGAGACGTTTGTAATAGATGGCAAAACAGAGTCGGACTTGGGCGTGATGTAGGTGTTCCCCTTAATTGCAAAAAAGTTAGCCGCAGAGCATTCGTCTATATATTTTTTCTCTTTTGAGTCAAGATAGAAAGCCGATGAATAGCCGAGTTCATGAGCTTTTTCGCTTGCCGACAGACCCGCCGCGTAATTACCGCCAACCTTGATGTTGCCTGTGCCGAGCGGTGCTGCCCTGTCATATTGGCGACTTAGCATAAACGGAGTAGTCTGAAATCCACCCTTGAAATATGGACCGACAGGTGTTACAAATACGATGAACTCATAATCCTTTGCCGGACGTACGCCGACTAATGGTGTAGTGCCAAAAATCACGGGACGGATATAGAGCGATGCCCCTGTTTCGTAAGGCGGAATGTAGTCTTTGTTCAACTCCACTGCCCTAATCACCGCTTCGGTGAATTTGTCAATCGGTAATTTGGGCATTTTTATGCCATTGCACGAACTTTGCATCCGCTTTGCATTCTCCTCTATCCTGAAAATACGCACTTTGCCATCAACTCCGCGAAATGCCTTCAATCCTTCAAATGCCTCCTGCGCATAATGCAACACAGCAGCCGAAATATGAAGATTAATAGTTGCTTCCCTGTGAACGGTTAATTCTCCCCATTCACCGTTTTTATACTCGCAACGTATGTTGCAGTCCGTTGGCACATAGCCAAATACGAGATTTTTCCAATCTATTTCTACCATAATCTATTTTTATTTTTTTTAATTAATTTTGGTTTCAGAGTTTAGTAATCAATTTCCGATTGACTTCAACAAGTAAATTCTCGCTTCGTTTCCCATATTAAAGAGCAAATCAAAGACGCTTAGATTTTCCATAAAGCCCAATTTTACAGAGAAAACCTGATAATATTCTTTCTTTAAATTCTTTGGCAAATTTAATATTTTTTTTTTAGGCAACAGCACTTCTCTCAAATCAAAATTGCTGTTTTCAAAACTTTTTTTATATGTAGTTGATAATGAAATATTCAAATTTTGATAATTGAGCAATTGCAGAATTTTATCTTGCAAATTTATGTTAAAATCTACTAAATAAACAAATTTCTGCCGGTACAGTTCCGACAATTCGTCCGCATAATACTCAAAAAACGGAGAAGAACGATAGGCACTTTGCAATGCCCTAAAATGCAATGTCTGCCAATCGAAGTGATTGGAAATCTTCACATCTTTGGTAAGTGTTTTTCCTTGATTTTCAACGGGTATAATCAGGGGCATTACGCCGTTTGAAACGGCTATATTGCACCTGTTTGCATACGTCTGCTTTTGATAAGTGCCATAAATCTCTATCTCACAGAAAAAATTCACCAAACAGTAGTAGTATGCTATCGGTGCAGCGTACGCGAGGGGCAGGCAAATCGTTTGTGTCATAAATAAAGAATTATCCTGCTTTCCCTGTAGATGCTTTTTCTAAAAAACTACTTTTTATCCATCAACATTGCAATCAGGTCTTTTACCCCTTCCGTTGCAGGCTTTTTTATAAAGTGCCAGTCTGCATTGTTGATAGCCACAGAGTTTGGGTCTATTACATAGACAGGGACACTGTTGGCATAATGAATCAAGCCTGCCGCAGGATAGACATTCATAGAAGTACCTATAACTATAAGTATATCAGCTTGTTGTACCAATTCAGTTGCCTTTCCCATATTAGGCACAGCCTCGCCAAAAAAGACAATATGCGGGCGGAGTTGATAACCCTTCTCACATTTGTCCCCGATTTTTACCTCATAGTTTTCGGGTGAAAGTTCGTATATCAAATCGTGGTATTTTTCCGAACGCACTTTGGTGAGTTCGCCGTGAAGATGCAAGATGTTTTTACTCCCGGCTTTTTCGTGCAGATTATCAACATTTTGCGTAATCACAAAGACTTCATAATCTTTCTCCAACTTCACCAGCCCGAAATGAGCGAAGTTCGGCTCTACGCTTAAAAGTTGCTTTCGTCTTTGATTGTAAAAACCCGTTACCAGAGCGGAATTGCGTTCCCACGCCTCAACGGTACATACATCCTCAATGTCATACTGTTCCCACAAACCACCGGTATCTCTAAAAGTGGAAATACCACTCTCAGCACTGATACCGGCACCTGTCAAAACAACAACTTTTTGCATATTATCAAAAATAAACAAAAGTTTAGGCAATGACCTGTCTACAAATAGCAGGTCAATGCCTAATTCTTAAAAGTTACTTTCCTCGTTTTCGTCGTTATCCGCATAGGGATCATCAAATTTCATAATCTGACGGCGGAAAAGTTCGTCAAGTGAAATCTGCAAAGTTTCGGTTGCAGATACACCTTTGATACGTGAAATTTTATCAAGTATCAAGTTTCCCAAATGACGATTGTTTTTTGCATACACCTTAACAAGCAAAACATATCTGCCTGTTGTGGCGTGGCATTCTACAACGTGAGGATTTTTCTCAAGCTCAACAATAATGTGGTTGTACTGAGACATATCCGAAATGGCTATTCCAACATACGCACAAGTCAGATAACCAACCTTATCCGTATCTACCATGTACTCCGAACCCTTCAAAACGCCATTTGAGAGCATTTTTTGAATTCTCTGATGCACAGCTGCACCTGAAACGTTTTCACACGCCTTGGCAACTTCTACCAATGGCATTCTTGCATTCTTTGAAATGCAATCCAAAATTTTTCTGTCCAAATTATCCAATAATCTTTTCATACTGCTTTTCGATTTAATCATTAAAGTTATTATTATTATTAATAATATGCAAAGTTAATAATTTTTTTGCAAAACTAAAAATTTTATTGTTAATTTTGCAAAAAAAAGAATCAAAGTAATGTTAAAAATCCAAAAAGTATTGCTATCTATGAGTGGTGGAATAGACTCTTCTGTAGCTGCTATGATGTTGTTAAAACAAGATTATCAGATAGTTGGGGTAACTTATCGTACATGGGACTCTGTTTCACAAGGCTGTTTTGAGAAAGAAAAAGGTTGTTGTTCAATAAATGCTATTATGGAGGCAAAACGACTCGCCGAGCAACTTGGATTTGAACATTTTTTCCTTGATTTGAGAGAGCAGTTTAAAAATAGTGTAATAAAAAACTTTACAGACGAATATCTTGCAGGCAGAACTCCCAACCCGTGTATTGTGTGCAATGCCTCGATAAAATGGGGCGAAGTCCTGAATTTGGCAGATTCACTCGGCTGTGATTACATTGCAACAGGACATTATGCTCAAATAGTTGAAAAACAAGGTAATTTGTATTTGAAAAAAGGCGTTGATACGCAAAAAGACCAAACCTATTTTCTTTGGCGTCTGCCACAAGAGGTGCTTGGTCGGACAATTTTTCCGCTCGGAACACTGACCAAGCCTGAGGTCAGGCAGATTGCTCGCGAAAATGGATACGAAAAACTTGCCCAAAAGGCTGAAAGTCAAGAAATATGCTTTATTCCTGATAATAACTATCGCATTTTTTTGAAGAATGAAGTGCCGGATTATGAGCAAATTTGCACAGAGGGTAATTTTGTGGATATTGACGGAAAAATTTTAGGTAAACACTCAGGTTATCCTAACTTTACGGTGGGGCAGAGGAAGGGGCTGAATATTGCACTCGGAAAGCCCGCTTTTGTAAGGGAGATTCGTCCACAGACCAACGAGGTGGTGTTAGCCGACCGCAACGAACTCGAAACTCAAACACTTACGGCAAAGAACTGTATCTTTGTTAACCGAAGTGAATTACCTGACAACCTCGAAGTTGAGGCTCGAATCAGGTACAAAAGTCCTGCCACAAAGGCTCGGATTGTTCTTGAAAACAACGGCAGGGTAAAAGTGCATTTTGCCTCGACTGTGTGGGCTGTAGCGCCGGGTCAATCGGTAGTCTTTTATAGAGATGATTTGATTATTGGTGGCGGGATAATCTGTTCTTAAATCCTGCAATAGTTAAACCTGTGTCGTCAGTATGCTTTAAAAGTGTTTTTAGCACACAGATGATACAAGATTTTGATGCAGATTTTTTTCCGCTGACGCGGGTTTGCAGTCCGTGTCCCACAATGCTCGACATGGATTGCGAGTTCGGCAACAAGTCGAACTAATTCGCTGAAAAGAGATTAGAAATTCAAACAATTAATCTATGTTTTATTATTCTCTAATAAAATTTTGGTAATTTCCTCTTGAGTTAAATAGGTCAGAGTTTGAATTTGTTCTATGGGTAAATTTATTTTGAGAGCGTTTAGAACTACTTCTATTTTTCCCTCTGCCTTTCCTTCTATTTTTCCTTCTATTTTTCCTTCTGCTTTTCCTTTTGCCATTCCTTTTGCCATTCCTTCCGCCATTCCTTTTTCTTCAGCTTTTATTTGGGCTTCTTGGACGGCGGTGTCAATAACACTTTTTAAGTCCCGATAAACTTTGATGCTATGGTCGTATGCCATCTGTTCATCAGGTGTGAA
>JAITNR010000078.1 GCA_031290375.1 Prevotellaceae bacterium
TATAAAGATTATGTCCTCCATCAAATGCTCTTTACTCCTCTCCACGCGAGGGTCGGTCAACTCTGTAAAATAACTAACAGGTGTTTGCATCTCTCTTTTTATTATACAAACGGAACAGGAAAATTTTTAGTATTTAAAATTTGTTAAATCAAGATGCGTTTGCCCTGAACCCAAACATTACAGGTTTTGTTTTTTCAAATATTATTTGTACCTTTGGCAACAGAATAATAACATTGGTAATTAAAAAGTCTTGGTACTTGGTTTTATAATCCCCCAAAAATATGAATAAAATAACATCGCTTTTTGAAATAAAATACCCGATTGTTTCAGGTGGAATGGTATGGTGCAGTGGTTGGAGGCTTGCATCTGCCGTAAGCAACGCAGGTGGATTGGGTTTGATTGGTGCGGGTTCGATGCACCCTGAAGTCTTGCAGGAACATATCGTTAAGTGCAAAAACGCCACAAATAAGCCTTTTGGAGTGAATATTCCACTATTATACCCTGAGATTGAGGCGATTATAAAAATTGTGATAGAACAAAAAGTGCCTGTGGTTTTTACTTCGGCGGGCAATCCCAAAACTTGGACGCAAACGCTTAAAAAAGAGGGAATTAAGGTAGCACACGTGGTTTCGAGTTCAAAATTTGCCTTAAAGTGCCAAGATGCAGGTGTTGATGCCGTTGTAGCGGAGGGTTTTGAGGCAGGCGGACACAATGGAGCAGAGGAAACTACAACTATGGTGCTTATTCCTCAAGTACGACAAGTGCTTGATATTCCATTGATTGCAGCAGGAGGCATAGCCACAGGCGAAGGAATGCTTGCTGCATTTGCACTTGGTGTTCAGGGCGTTCAGATTGGTACAAGGTTTGCCCTCACACAGGAGAGTTCCGCCAGCGAAGAATTTAAAAACCGGTGCGTAAATCTCAATGAGGGCGACACTATGCTGGCTCTGAAAAAAATTGGGGCTACACGCTTGATTAAGAATGAGTTCTACAATCAAGTAAAACAAGCTGAAGACAAAGGTGCCACAGCCGAACAACTAAAAGAGTTGCTCGGAAAGGGCAAGTCAAAGAAGGGCATTTTTGAAGGCGATTTAGAAAACGGCGAACTTGAAATCGGACAAGTTGCCTCGCTAATCAAGGACTTGCCCACAGTCCAAGAGGTTGTTGAAAATATAGTTGAACATTTCAATCAGGGTATTGGAAAGTTAGACAAAATATTGATGTAATTTTTTTACTAACTTTGCAAAATAATACCTGATAACCTTATTACTTAAACAATGAACCACCTACCTTCTCTTATTTCCGACCTTGGGTTGATTTTGATTACGGCAGCGGTTGTTGCATTGATATTCAGAAGATTAAAGCAACCACTTGTGCTTGGGTATATCATCGCAGGATTTATAGTGAGTCCTTTTTTGCCGTTTACGCCAAGCGTAGTGGACAAACACGACGTAGAAATATGGGCTGAAATAGGCGTCATTTTCCTGCTCTTTTCACTTGGATTGGAATTTAGTTTCAAAAAACTGCTAAAAGAGGGAGGCACTACCGTAGTTACTGCTGTCGTCAAGATTGTTGCAATGTTGCTTATCGGCTATCTGGTAGGGCGACTGCTTGGCTGGAACAATATGAACAGTATCTTTTTGGGGGGTATGTTGTCCACCTCTTCCACAATTATTATACTTAAATCATTTGACGAATTGGGTTTGAAAACCAAGAATTTTTCTCGAATTGTTTTTGGAGTATTGATTATCGAAGATGTTGTTATTGTGCTACTTATGGTGTTACTTTCGACTATTGCCGTTACGCAGCATGTCGAAGGGGGAGAATTGCTTTTTACAGTTGCCAAACTTGCTTTCTTCCTGATATTGTGGTTTTTAATGGGGATTTTCGTAATTCCTACATTGTTGAAAAAGGCAAAAAAACTTCTTGACGAAGAGGTATTGCTGATACTTTCCATAGGACTTTGTCTTGGTATGGCAATGCTGGCATCAAAAGTGGGATTTTCGGCTGAACTTGGAGCGTTTATTATGGGATCAATACTGGCAGAAACAACACGTGCCGAAAAAATAGAACACCTTATGACGCCTGTCAAAAACCTTTTCGGTGCAGTATTTTTCGTGTCTATCGGAATGATGATTGATCCTGCCATCATTTGGGAATACAAATTTATTATTTTGGTAATAACAATTATTACCATTCTGGGAAAATTCGTTTTTACTATGGTTGGTGCTGTTCTTTCGGGGCAGTCGCTCAAACAGTCGGTACAAATAGGTATGAGTATGGCTCAAATCAGCGAATTTGCCTTTATTGTTGCTACACTTGGAATGTCACTCGGTGTGATTTCCGATTTTCTTTTTCCGGTTGCGGTGGGAGCGGCAGTAATTACCACATTCACAACGCCTTATATGATAAAATATTCAAACAACGTATATAATTTTATCGAAAAAATTGCCCCTAAAAAATGGTTGTTGTTTATAAATGAATATTCTTCACGAAGCGACAACCCAAAATCTGAAACGGAAACACGCAAATTAGTCAAAAGCATTGCTACCATAGTCTTGATAAACGGAATTTTGATTTTTGCCATTATGATACTTTGCGGAGCGTTTCTACTGCCGGCACTCAACAGGTCGATGAGTGGAATATTGCCCGAAACCATTACGCTTTTGGTAGGTTTGGTGCTGTCTGCTCCGTTCCTGTGGGCTTTGATTTTCAGCACGCCCAACAATATGAGCGGAGTGTATATTTTGAAAAGCGAAAACTACAACCGTCAGACGCTTTTAATCGTTGAGATTGTGCGGCTTATCATTGGCGTTATCTTTGTTGGTTACCTTGCCGACAAATGCTTCGGCACCAAAATAGCCGTTCTGGCAATTATTCCTGCCTCGCTTGTTATTTTAATACTATTTTCGAAAAAACTAAAATATTTTTACAAAATACTTGAAAAACGTTTTATGCTCAACCTGAATGGACGTGAGATTGCCGCCGCCGAGCAGCAACAACCGATGAGCAATATACGGCAGCGTCTTCGCAGCCGCAATCCCGACCTGACCAATTGGGATGTACATCTGACCGATCTTGTGGTACCACAGCACGCCACCTACATTGGACGAATGCTGCGGGAACTTGACTGGCGAGAACGACTTGGTATCAACGTGGTATATATCAAGCGTGGCGAACAAATAATGTACGCACCTGGACCCGATTGTAAAATTATGCCTTTCGACCACGTGGGTGTGTTTGCGTCAGACGAGGTTTTGGAAAAATTCAAGTCTGTTTTTGAAGCCGAACAGAAAATGCAATTATCCAACTGCGAAATAGAAGATATTGTGGTAGAAAAACTTTGTATTTATGAAGATAATCCTCTGTTACACAAAACTATACGAAATTCAGGCATTCGCGAGCAAACAGGTGGTGTGGTGGTAGCTATTGAGCGAGACAGCAAGCGCATTCTCACTCCCGCCGCCAACATAGTCTTCCAAGAACTTGATATTGTGTGGATTGTAGGCGAAAAGAAACGACTGAAAGAGTTGAAGTAACGTAACGCTGAGCAAGGGAATAGACAAGCCTTTGATAACTTCCTGACTTCGACACTCTATCCCCATCCCCAAACTGTGTAAAAATAGCACTTTTTGAGTAAAAGTTGTTTTGTAGTGGCTAATTATGCTATATTTCGTGTTTTATGTAAAATAACATCATATTTATTTGTTTTTTCAAAAATATTGTTTGGTATAAGCGTTTAGGTCGCCCAAAAAAA
>JAITNR010000153.1 GCA_031290375.1 Prevotellaceae bacterium
GGGCACTTCTAAAAATTAACTTACTGTAAATCAATAAAATATGTATTGCCAAAAATAATCTCGGAAGCAGTGAGATTTTGTCGCAAAAAAATGCTGTTAATATTTTGATAATTAAACAATTATGTGTATATTTGCAGCATAATTTTATATGATTACCGCATTACGACCTAAAGCAACAAAAGTGTCGTCATTGCGGGCTGACCCGCAATGACGGGGTATTTGGTTGTTATACGGATAATCATATTATTTTAAATGCAAAAAAAAAATAATGATTTTGCAGCATTATTACAATATCAGCGATGAACAGACTGAATATCAGATAATTGACCGTTTAAGTTTTCGTATTTTTCTGGGTTTGACCAGCGGCGACAAAATACCTGATGCCCGCACAATCTGGCTGTTTAAAAACAAAATGATTGAGAAAAATGTAGAGGAACAGTTGTTTGAGCAGTTTCGTAATGCGTTGAATAACAAAGGATTATATATCAATGAAGGTAAAATTATAGATGCAACTTTTGCCGATTAAATATTAAATTACGTTAAATTTAATTTCATAAAATACTGATAGATAGATAGAATTTACAAATAAAGTGAAAAAAATTATTGTTTTTCTCATTTTATTTATTTAACTTTGCACTGATTTTTCGGTGGAGTTTTTGTTTAGGACTCCTGACTTCGACGGTCAAAAATCACAAAGCACTATTACTCAATGACTTACCAAAACAGCGAGCCACTACACTTTTTTTAATTTTCGAGTAATTGATAAGGCACTAAACTATAGCACCTCAAAAAAAGAATTAACCTGGATAGTAACAATTCGCAATTGTCCGGTAACAATTCACAATTGGTCCCTGCCAAAAATTATCTTTTTTGACACTAACACATTCAGACCTTGTTTTACAATACTTACGTTGATATTTTTGTCGGCATATATTGCGTTTCCGTCCAAGTGCATTACCCCGCCTTTTTCTCTTTCTATTGTTGCTTGAGCGGTGATAAGTTCTACCGACTTGGAGTTTTTCATCAGTCTTTTCGACATCATTTGTATCATAATTCGCGGGACGTTCAGTGCCGAAAGCGGTTTGATTATTGAGATATTCATTTTTCCGTCCTGTACGTCTGCGTTTGGGGCGATGTATGTGTTGTTGCCGTATTGTGAGGCGTTGGCGCAGGTAACAACAAATGCTCTGTCCTCAAAAATCGCTTCTGCACAGGTGATTTTGTATTTTTCGGGTTCAAAATGATAGAAAGTGCAGATCATATTTTTTATATACATCACTATTCCTCTCTTTGACTGAGTCGAAACTTTCTCACTCACTTCGGCGTCAAATCCTGCTCCGCAGGTGCAGAAAAATACTTTGTCGTTAGCTATGCCGTAGTCAATTTTGATAATGTTGTTTTGGTTGAGAACCGAGATAGATTTGTTGACATTCATTGGAATATGCAGGTCTCTTGCAAGTCCGTTGCCCGAACCGATGGGGATAATGCCGAGTACGGTGTCTGTGTTTATGAGTGCTTTTGCTACTTCGTTCACTGTTCCGTCTCCTCCTGCGGCGACTACGTAATCGACTTTGTTTTTGACGGCTTCGGCGGCTATCTCGGTGGCGTGTCCCTTGCGTTCGGTATATAGAATTTGAATGTCAAATATTTCCGTGTTGACGGTTCTATATATCTTTTCAGGGATACTTTTTTTGGATTTGGTTCCCGCTACGGGATTAATAATCACGGATATTTTTTTTCTTTGAAAATTTGCGTATTCCCTGTTATTCATTATTAATTGTTCATCATTTAAAGTTACAGTTCTTTATAAAATTCAACAATAGCTTCAATTCCTTTGCGGAAAATGTCGAGATTGAAATTTTCGTTTGGAGAGTGGATAGTGTCTGATTCGAGTCCGAAGCCCATCAGGATTGTTTTTATGCCCAAAACCTTTTCAAATGTGGCAATAATGGGAATGCTGCCGCCGCGTCTTACAGCGAGCGGACGTTTGCTGAAAGCCTTTTCAAAGCCTTTTTCTGCTGCTTTGTAGGCAAAATGGTCGATAGGGCAGAGATAGCCTTCGCCGCCGTGCATTGGTGTTACTTCTACTCGAATGGCGTTTGATGCAATTTGCGAAATATAGTTGCAGAAAAGTTGAGAAATTTCCTCGTGCGTCTGATTTGGCACAAGACGACAGGAAACCTTAGCAAATGCCTCTGACGGAATTACTGTTTTTGAACCTTCGCCTGTGTATCCGCCCCAAATGCCGCACGTATCAAACGAGGGACGGCAAGAGTTGCGTTCGAGTGTGGAATAGCCTGTTTCTCCTGCAATTTCCTTAATATCAATTGCTTTTTTGTATTCTTCCAAATCAAAAGGAACCTGAGCAAGCATTTGCCGTTCTTCAGCAGGAATATCAAGCACTTTGTCATAAAAATGCGGAATGGTAATTTTACCTTCCTTATCAACTATTTGGGCTAAGATTTTGCACAGTTCGTTGATTGGATTAGCTACAGCTCCGCCAAAGTGTCCGGAATGCAGGTCTCTGTTTGGACCTGTTACCTTGATTTGCCAATAAGCCAGCCCCCTAAGCCCTGTGGTAATGGAGGGAGTATCCTTGCCAACCATTGAGGTGTCCGAAACTAAAATCACGTCTGCTTTGAGCATTTCCCTGTTTTTTTGGCAAAACTCCTCTAATGACGGCGAGCCGATTTCCTCCTCACCTTCGAGGATAAATTTTACGTTGTGATTTAAAGCGTTGGTTTTTAGCAGATATTCAAAAGCCTTTAGTTGCATAAAACTTTGTCCTTTGTCATCGTCCGCGCCGCGAGCCCAGATGTGATTGTCTTTGACGGTTGGCTCAAAAGGCTCTGTTAGCCAGAGTTCAAGCGGCTCAACGGGCATTACGTCATAATGTCCATAAACGAGCACGGTTTTTTGCATCGGATTGACTGATTTTTGTGCAAAAACAATCGGATTTCCTTTGGTCTGCATAATATCGGCACTGTCTGCGCCTGAAGCCAAAAGCAGTTCCTGCCAGCGTTTTGCGCAGGCATCGATATCGTCCCTGTGTTCTGGCGTGGCACTGATTGACGGGATTTTTATCAGCGAAAACAGTTCGTCCAAAAATCTGTTTTCATTCTCTTTGATGTAGGTTTTGATGTTCATAATTATTGATTATCCGGTATTTATTTTCAATTATCTAATTGTTTAGCCATACAACAGGGTTTTCATACGTTGCGTTTTGGTTTAGGATATAAAAATTGAGTTCGGTTTTGTTGTTTTTTACGGCAATTTTTCCTATGCTCTGTTTTGCTTTGACCTTATCTCCTTTTTTGACGTAAAACAGTGACAACTGGGCATATACAGTAGAATATGTTCCGTGCGTAATCCATATCACGTAACCCGAACCGGGTTCGTACATGACTTCAAACACGGTTCCGTCAAAGACAGCCCTTGCGTCTGTGCCTGTGGGGGCAAGGATGTAAATGCCGTTGTTGTCCTCTGTTGCGCTGGTGTTGGGGTTTGTTTGCCGCCCGAATTGGCGGTAGATTTTGCCACTTTCAACAGGCATCGGCAAATTACCTCTGTTTTTTTCAAAATTGCCTGTAAGTGTCCGGTCTTCCTGATATTTTTTATATTCGGCATCGGTAACGAGTGATTTTTCTGTTTTGGTAGGCGTGGTGCTTTCGGTTTTGGCAGGCTTGTCTTTTGCCTTTTCTTTGCGTTTGCGCTCTTCTTCGGCTTTTTTTGCGAGTTCTGCCTTACGCCGATTTTCATCTGCTACTTTTTTTTGAATTAAACTGTTAAGTTGTTTTGTGCGTTTTTCTTCTTCGGCAATAGTATTTTTCAAATCCTTTTCTTTGCTGCTGTAATTTTTCAAAAGTTGATTTTTTTCTTCCTTTTTTTGAGAAAGTTGTTGATTTTCCTGTTCTCTCTGTTGCAGCGAGTGTGATTTTTGTATAACGTAAGTATGCAACAGATTTTCTTTTTCCGAAATATTTTGGGTTAATATTTTGATTTCTAACGACTGGTTTTTTCTATATTCTGACATTTGTTGCAAGTAACGCATTCTTCGATAGCCCTGAACAAAACTTTTTGACGAAAAAACAAATAAGGAAGGGGAAAACTGTTTGCGATAAATTTCATTTATTGAGACCATTTTTGCATAATCCTTTTTAAGAATTTCAAGTCGTGCCGTTAGATTTATTTTCTCGGTTTGCAGGTTTGTGATGTCGCGTGTTAGCCCGTCGAGTTCGCTGTTTATCGAAAAAATCAACTGACTGGTTTGTTCAATGGAGCGAGTGAGCAAATTAATTTCCTTTTCTGTTCCTTTTTTTGACTGTTTGGTTTGCTCCAACATTTTTTGGGTCAGGGACAGTTTTTCCTGAGCCTTTTTCTTTTGGGCTTCAAGGTCTTTAATTGTCTGGGAACTGATTGAACAAATTCCGAAAATTAATATTAAAAATGTAAAAAATATTTTTTTATGCATAATTCAACAGTAATTTATTAAAAATAATCATTCAAACATACAATCATAAAGGCAGCAACTTTGTACATTCCTGCCTTGAATAACGTGAAATATCAATCTGATTTATTTCGGTATTTTTGTCGTTGATAATCATTTTTTTTATGTTTAACTCAAAGTCTATTTTGAATTTGTCGAAATTGACTTTCAAAATCATTGTTTGAGGAAACTTGACTTTATTGACAATATCGAAGTTGTTGTACTCAACTCTCACCAAATCAGATGATTTTGTGGTTAAACTTGTGGAAATAACCGAAAAATCAGGTGAAATCTCAAATTGATGAGTCATATTTTTAATATTCTGTTTTTCGGTCAAAATGTATTTTTCCGCAAATTGGATGATATTGAATCCGCTTATGGTATCCTCGCCCGACAGTGTAAAGAGTTGATTTGTAAGCAGTGCCTGAAGATTTTTGAACGAAATATCCGTTCTCAGTTCCCTTGACAGATTTTCGTAGGTATTTTCGCAATATTGACGGTTGAATTTGTCAAAAACGTAAAACCTTTGGGGAGTGAGTTGCAGCCTGAAAATTTCTACCCCCAATATTGGCAAAATCGAAATCACTATATCCTTGTCTTTGATAATCTTAATATTAACCCTTACGGAAAAACTTTTGCCATTGTTTGTCAGCAAAGCCTCGCAGTTGGAAATATTTATATTTGAAAATTCCCCCTGAGATTTAATTGTTTGATTAACAATATTTTCTACCGTCAGCGATTGCAATGTGGTTGTGCTTGAAGTCTGTTGTTGTGCATTATGTCTTGTTCTACAGCCTGTTAAGCCCAACAATATCACTGTAAAAAATAAACAATATTTTTTCATCTGTATGTGTATTAGTTTGATTTTCTGCTATTCACAACTCAATTTGTTGGAATAATAGTTTTTTTCTTCGATTTTTTTGTTTAAAATATCCGTATCCTTGCCTTTAACTTTTGCGTTTTTCCACTGTTCTACAGCTTTTTCTGTTTCGTTCAAAAGGAAAAGGATGTCGCCGTAGTGGTCAAAAAGTTCGGCACTTTCATCATAACTCAAAGCCTGTTCGATATAGAATTTTGCCAGACGATAATCTTTTTGTTTGAACAAAATCCATGCGTAAGTATCTAAATATGTGGCGTTTTGCGGCTCTGCTCGAATGGTTTTGCTACTCATGTTTTCCGCCTTGTTCAAAGTCAGTTCGCATTCGGAGAGAAAATAGGCGTAATTGTTCAATGTCAGAAAGTTAGATGGATTGTATTCGAGTGATTTTTCATAACACTCAAAGGCTTCGGGATATTTTTTCTGTTGCCAAAGATAATCGGCTTTTATACTGATAATAATTGACTTAAAGTTATTTTCGGCTTCATCAAGACTTTTCACATAATTGTCAATTAAAATCATAGCAGAGTCGCCTTTTTCAAGTTGCATCAATCCGAATACCTTGTAATAAGCCCAAAGTGTGCTTTTAGGGAAAATTTTTTCGGCTTCGTCTGCAATTTTGACTAACTTCTCCGTACTGTCGTTACTTATTTGAATTTCAGCAATAATCTTCCAATTATTTTCGTTATCCGGGTTGAGCAAAATTGCTGTCTGTAAATTGTCTTCTGCTTTTTTAATCTCCTTTAAACCAAGTTGATAGACAGCATAAAAGGAATAAATTGTACTTTCATTGGGATGATTTTCTATCAGAAGAGTAAAAAAATCGTTTGCCTCTTTGTGTTTGTCGTTATTTTCGAGTTTGTCGATATATCGGGCAAAAGTTTGAAGTTGCTCCGAAATGTCAATTGTTTTGTCGGTCAGTACACGATGCAGACACTCTTGTGCTTTTTGCTCATCACCTGTATTGTTATAATAATCAAAGAATTGAATAAGAACATAACCGTTGTTTGGATATTTTTGTAAAATCCTGTTAAAAGTGGCTAATCCATTCAAAGTGTCGCCTATTGAGAAGTAATATTGCCCCAGAAGTGTCTGATAACTGATTTGGAGAGGCGATTTGCTGATAAGTTTATTAATTTCCGCGATAGCCTTTTTGTGCTGATGTTGCAGGTTGTAGAACTCCACTTTCATCATCGTGATTTCTTCTGAGACGCCATTCTGGGTTTCAATTTTGTTTAACGTAGATAAATACTTCTTATTCAGTTTTTTAAAGTTGTACAGGTCAAGCAGATTGTACAGGTATTCCACTTTGCCGCTATTCTCCTTTGAAAGCCTTTCCAGAATTTTAATTGCCTGATTATAATCCTCATATTGAATATGATACGCTGCCAAAATTTCTCTGTAATATGGATTATACTTGTCATAAACCACAGCCTTTTTAAGAGCAGCAAACGCATCCGGGTACTGACTTGTAAATTGGTACATCTTCGACAGCCCGAACCACGCCGCTGCATTGGTGGAGTCTATCAAGAGACATTCCAGATATTCATTTTTTGCCTTGTTGAATTCATGATGGATTTTAAGATTTTCAGCCTGATAAAAATGATAGTCAAATCTTTGGCTGTCAGTGCTGTCTGTCAACTGTTCGCTTGCAATCCTGAGTTGAAGGAGAGAGTCATTTTGTGCTTTCAAGCCCGAAAAAACAAAAATAAGAGGAATGATTTTTAATAATTTATACATTAATTTGGTTATGAGTTATAGAATTAATAAACTTTGGCTTTACAACCTTTTATTCAAAGCCGGTAGAGCCAAATCCGCCTGTGCCTCTTTGAGTTTCGTCCAACACTTTGGCAGGTTGCCAGCCGATATGCTCGTGCTTTGCGATGATAATTTGAGCAATACGTTCTCCATCATTTATGATAAACTTTTCATTGGAAAGATTAACCAGAATCACGCAAACCTCCCCTCGATAATCGGCATCAATAGTGCCGGGAGAGTTCAGTACGGTAATTCCTTTTTTGATTGCCAAGCCGCTACGGGGACGTACCTGTGCCTCATAGCCTTCGGGCAATGCTATAAACAGCCCTGTCGGCACCAAGCACCGTTCAAGCGGTTGTAGCGTAACAGGTTCGGCAAGATTTGCCCTGATGTCCATTCCTGCCGAGTGTTCTGTTTCATACTCAGGTAATTGGTGATGTGAATGATTGACTATTTTTATCTTCATAAGCAATGATTAATTGTTTTTTATTATTCTCACTCAGTTAGCGTGCCGCCACTGATAGACCCACGTAAGGCTCCTGTTGTGCCACTCTGCGAAAAACCTGCTACCGCTATCAATGAGGCGACCATTAAAAGTAAATACCTTTTCATAAAATTCATTTTTTATTTGAAATTCATTCAATTATATTTTTTTATTTTAGGATGGACATAAGGGTCGCCTACGGAATAAAATCAAATCCACAATATGGCACCAAAACTTTTGGTATTTTTATGCCGTTCTCTGTCTGGTTGTTTTCGAGCAATGCGGCTACTATTCGGGGCAGAGCCAAAGCACTGCCGTTGAGAGTATGGCAGAGTTCGGTTTTGCCTTCGGCGTTTTTGTAGCGACATTTGAGGCGATTTGCCTGATAACTTTCAAAATTGGATACAGAACTAACCTCAAGCCACCGCTTTTGAGCAGCAGAATATACCTCAAAATCAAACGTAATGCTTGACGTAAAGGACATATCGCCTGCACACAGCCGAAGAATGCGGTATGGCAATTCGAGTTTTTGCACAAGATTTTCAACGTGAAGTATCATCTCTTCGAGGCTCTGATAGGAGTGTTCGGGCGTGTCAATACGCACAATTTCTACTTTGTTGAACTGGTGAAGACGATTTAAACCTCTCACGTCTTTGCCGTAAGACCCCGCCTCACGCCTGAAACAAGCCGAATAGGCACATAGCTTGGCAGGCAACTGCTTTTCAATCAAAATCACATCGCGGAAAATATTGGTAACAGGCACTTCCGCCGTAGGAATGAGATACAAATCGTCAGCCGTTGCGTGATACATTTGTCCCTCCTTGTCAGGCAGTTGCCCTGTGCCATAGCCCGAACTTGCATTGACCACGTATGGCGGTTCTATTTCCAAATAACCCGCCTCTCTTGCCTGGTCAAGAAAAAAGTTTATCAAAGCACGCTGCAACTGAGCTCCTTTGCCTTTATAAACAGGGAACCCTGCACCGGCAATCTTTACTCCGAGTTCAAAATCTATCAGGTCATACTTTTTTGCCAATTCCCAATGAGGAACTGCGTTTTCGTTCAGTTGTGGAGTTTGTCCTCCCTGACGCTCAATTACGTTGTCTTCGGCAGACCGCCCGTCAGGCACACTATCATTGGGCAGATTAGGTACTTGAAGAAGTTTTTCTCGCACACCATTCTCCAAATCATCAAGTTTTGAACTCAAAACCTTGCTTTGTTCCTTATACTGAGCCGTTTGCGTTCGTGCCTCTTCCGCCTGCGACCTGTTACCTGCCTGCATCAAAGCACCAATTGACTTTGCAATGGCATTGGATTTTGCCAGAATGTTATCGAGTTCATTTTGCACGGTTCGCCTTTGAGCATCAAGCTCAATTATTTCATTTATAATACTTTGAGCATTGGCAAAATGCTTTTTTTCCAATCCTTTGACCACCAAATCACGGTTTTCGATAATGGTTTTTAGAGATAGCATATATTGATTTGTGAATTATAAGTTATGATTTCAGGAATATTAAATCTCGCTGCAAAGTTACAATATTTTTGTCAATAAAGTATTTGAAATAGCTTACGTTTTCAGAAAAAAGAAAAGCACGCAAATGACACAGAATTTTACACTGTTGATTATCACATGATTTTTTTACATGAATATTGTATCTAATACCCAAATCACTTCCAAATACCCGTCATTGTGGTTGTGGGTTGTAGTCCGCAATGACGGCACTTTTGTTACTTTTTAGGTTAAATATACGATATCCATTTTTTTTAACCCACATTGCATTCTATCAGGTATGAAAGTGGTTGTAATCAAAGAAATCCATTTTTAGAAATTCCGATTTGTACACTACAAATTTTCGTTTTGTGAAGGGTTGCGATTTGTAGTTTAGCTTGCTGTAAATAGCCCTGACTTCGACGGTCAAAAATCACAAAGTACTATTACTCAATGGCTTACCAAAACAGCGAGCCACTACACTTTTTAATTTTCGAGTAATTGATAAGGCACTAAACTTCGGTGTTTTTTCATTGCTTGATATATTGTTTGTGTGTCTTTTGACGTTTTGGCAGGCAA
>JAITNR010000169.1 GCA_031290375.1 Prevotellaceae bacterium
ATTTTTTCGGCTAAAATTGGTCTTAAAAAATTGATTCAAATGGCAATGAGAAAAATAAAATGCTGATAAACAGCGAGTTAATGATTTTTATATAACAATAATATCAGGACACTACCAAATTTTTGCCTCCAATTAAAAAATCATGTAATGTTCGTCTTTTATTGAGTTGTTCTGTAAGTTACTGAAAACCAATATTTTAACAAAATCTAATATATATATATATATATGTTAATCAGTGTTTTAAAATGTCATGTCAATAAAATACGGACAGCATCAGTTTTTCATACAACTCCATATATTGTTCCAAATGTTTTCTGTAAGAAAATGACAGGGCGTATTTTTGGGCTTCTGCTATTCGTTCTGGCGATTGCAGGAAGAGTGGCAGATAATTGTCCATCACCTGTTTCATAGTTTGAGGATTGAAATCTTCCCAGAATGCAACATATTGTCCGCCGATTTCTTTCAGGCTGGTTTCTTTAGATGAAAACACAGGTTTGCCAAATTGCAGAGCCTCAATCACAGGTAACCCAAACCCCTCGAACATAGAAGGAAACAGAAACGCCTCGCAGTTATGATAATACCAAATTCTTTCCTGTTGGGAAATAATGCCTGACAAGGTTACATTGTTAATTTGTTCATCCTTAATTCTGTGCCGAATAAAAGCGGCATATTCTCTATCTGTGCCATCGTTGCCTGCTATGTATAGATGCCTGTCGGGTATCAGTTTCATCAAATCCAGCAAAACGTGAAAGTTCTTCTTTTCTCTGACCTCTCCGATGGTAAAGAAAAAAGGCGTCTGTATTTCGATACTTGGTTTTTCTGCCTCTGTTACAAACAATTTTTCAACTCCGTTTAATATCACTTTGCACGTTTTGCCCTTGAGGTCAAGATGTTTTTCTACTTCATTTTTGGTGAAGTTGGATATGCAAACCAGTTCGTCAGCACGATTGACCTTTCGTTGAAGTCTTCGCTTGCGAGTGTCTGAACTTTTGCCATGTTTTTCGTACAAAAAATTAAGGTCGTGTATGGTAAGAATATATTTTGTGCTTCTATCGGCAGGATAAAATCGACTCAACTGATGAGTTGCGTGCCAGACATCCATTTTTGGAAACAGATACCGACAATGCTTGCGTAACCAATTGGTAGATGATAAATATTTGACCTCATTGCCGAATACTCCAAACATTTTTTTGGGAAGCAGCAAGTACATCTGGTATTCTTCGGCTGAAGAATAGTGCTTTTTGAAATATTTGCCATAATTCAATGCTATCTGTCCAAGTCCGCTATACTGTCGATTTAGATTGGACAAGTCTATTAAAACTCTTTTTTTATACATAAAATTTAATAATGATGTTATTTTTCAAATGAAGATTTTTTTGAAAAGTATTTTCCCAAAAAATCTTTGGCATTCTGTCGGTCTGTATCGGTAACGCATTCGCCATCGTTTATACAGAATAGCAAAGGGTTATATTTACGGAAATAGTGTTCAAAATTCCCTTTTTGTACGTCAAATACAGACGATTCCGAGTGTGTAACATATTTCAAATGTCCGCGTTTTATTGTCAGGGCATAATACAAAAAAGTTGCCCGTTGCACATCTTCCCTGTTTCGCAAATGGTGCGGAACAGATGCCATAACCTCGTCCGCAAAAACATTTTCCACTGCTGTCTGATAATCGCTTTTACGGTATGCATCCACGTTGTGATGAGGAATGCCGGAATAATATTCCCCAAACTTTTCTTCCGTTAATTGTGCCGCACGAACAATCGTTTGTCGATATGTCGAAAGTGATTTGCCCGTTAAATGTTTCCAGCGATACCGCCATTTCCCCAGAGGTTTTTTTTGCAGTCGCACTATTGGAAATCCATCTTTGGCAAAGAAAAAATCAGGCAACACATCGGAATTAAAGAACATATCATCATTTGAGTACAAAAAATACTCCGAAAGACCAGGCAAGCGGTAGAGAAAACATTCAATAACAACCGAATTGTAACAGGGTAAGGCTTCCTGTGGCAATATTTCCTCAATGTCGACAATCTGTATTTTTGGATGCGAAATATCCAACCAAGCCGGTGTTTGCCTGTCGGTTACGATAAATATTTTTCGTATCCACGGAACATATTTTTCCACCGACCGTAAAGCATACTTCAGTTCGTCATTGCTTGTGAAACGTCCTTTACAGTTGGCATCATCGTTATCAGATTCAAGTCCCAGAAAGGCATTCTTTCTTGCCAACCATTGAGAGTCGTTGCTATCCACCCATAAATATACCAAATCAATACCCATAATATTTACCGATTTATTTGTTATTTGCAAAAGTAACGTTTTTTTAGTAATATTCCTATATTTTCAAATATAAATCGCTTGTATTGCGTTTAAATTATCTGGATGAAGCAATTCCCAATTAAAGAGGGTGCTGTGGATTGCTTCGCTCCGCTCGCAATGACAAAAAGGAATGTCTGAATAATGAACAATTAACAATGAATAACGAATAACGAATAATTAATGCGAATTACGGGTTGAAAAATGCTGTCCTACGGACACAAATGCAACTATCACGCAAAGTCCACCTTATCAATTTTCAATTATTATTCATTCCCTGTTATTTCACTCATATCATTAATCACCATACCTGCCATGGCGAAGCCGAAAATTGCTGTTGTGTGGGCAATAGTGCCGTTGATTTGTGCTTTTTGGCTGCACCATTCGTGGTTTGTAAGTTCATGGCTGCCAATGGACATTGTTGATTTTGGGCAGAGGCATTTTTCTGTTCCGCAAGATTGGCTTTTACCTTTATTTTCAAGTATTTCCGGGGAATAAAGGCATGTAAATTTTTTGGAGGGAAAAGTTTTGTTCCGCCTCATCCGCTTTCTGACAGCAGCGGCAAGTGCACAGCCGTTGATTTTCCAAAACTCTGACATCCTAATCTGCGTGAAGTCACACTTCAGTGCCGCTCCCATAGAAGAGAAAAACTTTGCATCGGTTTTTGTTGCCTCAAGAATCAACAAAACCTTGTTTTCCAAACTGTCAATGCAGTCAAGGATATAGTCATAGTTGCCGATTTTGAAACTGTCAAAAGTAGTTTTGTTATAAATAGCCTGAATTGCAGTAATTTGAGCATTGGGATTGATTGACAAAAGCCGACTTTTCAGAGCCTCCACTTTGACTTGTCCGATGGTTTCGACTGTTGCCATAATCTGACGGTTGATGTTTGTCATACAAATCCTGTCGGAATCCACTATCGTAAGCCGCCTGATGCCCGAACGGACAAGGCTTTCGGCACACCAACTTCCTACTCCGCCTGTTCCGAAGATTATTACGTTTTTAGACGAAATTTTGTTCATCAAATTTTCGCCCAACAGCAATTCTGTACGTTGAAAAAGTCCTTTTTCCAATCCCATTTTTTTATTGGTAATAAGTAGCTTTAGTTGGTAAAATTCCTGTAACTGTCCGTTTTATTCCAACGGTGGACAGGCAACAAGCAGGTTAGCGACTAAAAAAACGGCTTTTTATTGCCGTTCCATTTATAAATTATCATTAATTTTTTAAACATCAAAACTAATATCGTCAAAATCAATATTCTTACTTGAAATACAAGTTTCATTTTGCTTAATAGGTTCTGTTTCACGGCTGACAATCGTAAAATATTTTGTTTCTGACATTTTGGGTCGTTCGTATGTTGATGCCTGCCTCATAAAATCGGCAACTTCGTTCAAGGCATCTACAAAATTGTCCAGATCCTCTCTGTAAACCAGCAATTTTTGCTTTACAAACGAAAATTGCGGATTGTTTTCGTCTCCCGATGCAATCTTTTTGCTTTCGGTCAACGAAAGATACAAACTGTCACTGTTCCTTGTGCGTTTTACATCGATGTAATATATTCTCTTACCTGCTTTTACAGCCTTTGAAAACACAAACTCCTTGTCATGCACAATGTTTTCCATTCTTGCAAATTTATTCTAAATCAAGCGGTTAGAATGTATTCGTCCGACACAGTCAATTTTTTTCTGCATTTTGCTCTGCGTGCGGACAACACTCTTCTGCCGTTGGCAGAAGCCATTCTTTGTCTAAAACCGTGTTTGTTTTTGCGTTTTCTATTCGAAGGTTGAAATGTTCTTTTCATTATGGTTCAACTATTTAACTGGTTTTTTTATAAAATTATAACAAAGTGCAAAGTTATATGTTTTTTTTTTATTTGCAAAATATTTTTTGATGTGATATTTTGCCTTTAGTTCTTAAATCGTTATGAATCGTTTTACGTCTTTCGCAGTGATTTCTGCATCGCAAAGAATTATCAATCTTTCAACCACGTTTTTAAGTTCCCTGATGTTGCCACTCCAATGGTATTTTTTCAATTCATCCAGGGCATCCTTGGTAAAAACTTTGTCGTCCGTATGTTGTTCGTTTATAATCTCATTCCTAAAAGCCTCCACAAATAACGGAATGTCCTCTTTCCTTTCTCTGAGGCTCGGCATGTGAATGTTTATCACGTTGAGGCGGTGAAACAAATCCTCTCTGAAATTTCCCTTTTCAATCTCTTTTTTCAGGTCCTTGTTTGTTGCCGAAATCACTCTGACATTGACCTTTATCAACTTGTCGCTGCCAACGGGCGAAATAGTATTTTCCTGCAGGCACCTGAGCACTTTTGCCTGTGCCAACAAACTCATATCAGCCACTTCGTCAAGAAATATCGTACCGTTGTTTGCTTGCTCAAACTTGCCTGTATGAGTTTTTATTGCTGAGGTAAAAGAGCCTTTTTCGTGTCCAAAGAGTTCGCTTTCAATGAGTTCTGACGGTATTGCTGCACAATTCACCTCAATAAACGGTGCATTTGCCCTGTGGCTCATTCTGCATATATTACGTGCCACAATCTCCTTGCCTGTACCGTTTTCGCCTGTTATCATCACCCTTGCGTCTGTAGTGGCAATTCTGTCTATCATGGCACGAATTTTGTGAACTGACTCTGCATCGCCAATTATTTGAGGGTAATTGCCAACATTTTTGCTATTCTGTTTTGATGTGTTTTTGGGTGTTGGTGCGGGCTTACTAACTTTCTCGTCCGTCATACTTAATATATTTTTGATAACTCCTATGAGGATGTTCAAATCAATCGGCTTTTCGATGTAATCGGTCGCGCCTTTTTTTATACACTCAACGGCGGTTTTGATGTTTCCGTGCCCCGAAATCATTACCACAGGCAGATTGGCGTTTTCTTCCAAAATCTTGGAAAGGCATTGTATGCCATCCATATCCTGCATTTTAATATCCAAAAACACTATGGAAAAATTATCATTTTTTATTTTTTCCAGCCCTGACAAACCATTCTCGGCAACATCAACTTCGTGACTTTCGAACTGCAAAATATCACGCATCGTATTACGAATTGCCTTTTCATCGTCTATGATTAAGATTTTGGACATATTTTTCTTCGGTAAAAATTTTACGCAAAGGTACAAAATATTTGCTGAATTGTCAAAAAACAAAATGCAGGGCAAACGCATCTTAATTAGTTAGGATTTTCAATAAATAATCATTATTCCATCCGGCATCGAGTCTTTTTCCCTTCACACTTCTCTTTTTTGCTATGCCGGGTTGCTTCTATTTTTACTATGGCAGTTAGATTTTTCCATGCCAAAGCATTCTCAATAAATGAAAGATCATTATAGAGTGTGCATTTCCGCTGTTCAATGCGG
>JAITNR010000229.1 GCA_031290375.1 Prevotellaceae bacterium
TGCACTGTGATAAAAACGCTGCTGTTTTCTTTTGAACAAAAAATACTGCCGCAACAGCGTGAAACAAAAAACTGCTTTCAGGCGGTATATTTTAATTAAAGTAAAAAAATTGTGCAACAAAAAAATTATAAAAATATGAAAACTTTAAAATATAATTTAAAAATGAAATCCTTATATTACTTATTAATTCCCGCTTTTATGCTTGCAATGGCAAGTTTTAGTGGATGTGATAGACATGAGATAACTGCACCAGACACCTTAATAGGTGAATGGACTTTAATTTCCGTTCAGGGTGGATTTCATCCAGATATTTATTATGATTACGGTGAAATTAAATGGAATATTACGAATGAAAATACTGTTATTGTAGAAAATAGCAGTAATAATTATCCGTTGCCGCCTGTTGAAACAGACAGGTACATCTATTCAAGAAATGGCAATATTATCACATTGGATAATATTTTTGAATACCAATTTACCATAAATGCAGATACTTTACTTTTAAAAGAAGGTGAATTAGCGGCAGACGGTAGTGTTTATACTTTTTATAAATTTAATAACCTAATAAATTAATTTATCATGAAAAGATAATTTTGTTTTTTATATTTGCGTTTACAACGTGGTCTATTAACTCGAGTGCTCAGATACAATCTATCTGTCATACAGAGGCAAGCACTAATAATCATCAAATTAACAGTTTACTGAAATCATCAACAATGTTTTTTCCGATGTCTTTTAGTGAGCCATTGTGTGTTAGAGTCTATTTCCACGTTATAAGACACAGTAACGGCATAGGCGGACAATCAACTCAAGCCGTCAATAGTGCATTTGAAATATTGAATGAGGATTATGCAGACCATAATATTTCATTTGTTTGGAATAATCAAATTGATTACATAGACAATGATAGTTATTATTCGTCTTCAACTTCTTCAATATTTAACGTCAATAACCATAGTAATGGCGTTGATATTTATTTGTTCAGTGATGATGTTTGGAATGCAGGAGGTTTAGCAAATGGTGTTGGCAATTCATCCGAATTCTATGTAGGAGGAAGGTTTTGGGAAAGTCCATACTATTCTCTTGTTACTTCTCACGTCATATCGCACGAGATGGGACACGTATTGTTTTTATGGCATACGCATCACGGTACATATAATGAAGGAGGTAATGATTCGCCCTGCAAAGAATTAGTCAATGGCAGCAATTGTTCATCTTGCGGTGATTATATTTGTGATACACCTGCTGACCCACACATTCAATTTAACGTTGATAATAATTGTCAATGGCTTGGAAGTGGAGTTGATGCAAATGGAAACAGTTATAAGCCTGATACCAGAAATATAATGTCGTATTCAATTCCAACGTGTATGGGCTATTTTTCTGAAGGACAAGGGATTAGAATGAGAAATGCCATTCAAACTTTGCCTTATTTGCAGCAAACGAGAGCGTGCGCACCAGACCTTCTCATCCGCGATGACTCCCAAGACACTGGCATCGAGCCTAATCCTCGCGCTATCAACTGGAACAGTCCTGATATAAAATTGCTTTATCACGACAATGACAACGAAATTCCTTTTGGGCAAGTAGAAAATGAATCACTTTGTCGAGTTGCTGTAAATGTAAAAAATATCAGCAACCAGGCGTCATTAGGCAACGGAAAAGAACGGCTGCATATCTTTTGGAGAAAACCGATTTTGATTTCTCGAAGCATATACCCGTTTTTTCCACGGCACACAATATATTTTGGCGAACAGATTACGCAGGAAGGCGGGTTGATTATACCATATCCGTTACAACATAACGAAGAAAGGGTAGTTGCCAAAGTTTATTGTAATTTGCCCGACAACACGCAATTCCGAAGCGTTTTAGAAAATTCGTTTGTAACGCCTGTCAAATTAAAATTAAACTGGGGCTTTTCCATTATGGCGATAGCAGACGAGGGCAACGGCGGGATACCCGAACTTGCCAATACCACTATACCTTCCGATTGGGCTGCACTTGCAAAAAAATACAACAGCATTGCGGTTACCAACGGCAACAGGGTATTGCTTGCAAGTGATTTCAGTCAGTTATTAGCAATAGAACCTGCTATGAATGTGCCATTTAGCATTAGCGTTAATCAACTTCTAAAAGACGATAAGTATAAACTCAATGATTTTGCCGAACTTTATGTATTGTTAAGCAACGATTTGATTGCAAATTTTGATTTTCAGAAAAGCGAAGTAAAGCAGATTGACGAAAACAGGGTTTATCTGCCGTCTGCCAATACCGAACTCTATTTTAAGCCTGTAACAAACGAAGAAGGCTACTATTTTGTCGGCTCAGAAGTTCATTTTATTTCGGATAAAATGCCTGAACTCAATGACTTCGATTTTGACCTGTCGCTCATAACCGACGGCGAAATAGACGAAACAGTACGTATCACCGCTATCCGCGATGCAGACGTTTATTTCAAAGCTCAGGCAGAGGCAAGCAAGACCAAAATTGTACGCGCAAA
>JAITNR010000002.1 GCA_031290375.1 Prevotellaceae bacterium
AACAGACTGTATATTAACCATATAACTACGGCGCAAACACGTAACTACTTGATAATCAGCAACTTGGGGGGGGGGGGGTAACTCGCTCATAATCAATGAGTTACGGGCATTTTCTGTCCGTAATGCTATAATCATTAATATTTGCAAGTAAGCCGTCATATTTTTGAGTTATCTTTTTTTTGTATATAAAAATCGGGTGCAAAGGTAGACTAATTTTTTTAATTGTGCAAATATTTTTTTTTACATAATTTCAGAATTTTCAAAATTCACATAAAATAATGGGCATTGTTGATTTAATATAGAAATCATAAAAAAATTGTCCCGTCTTGTAAGGTATCTTTTTTTTCTGTAACTTTGCACTCATTTAAAAAAACTGTACCCCTTATGAAAGTATATAAATTTGGCGGTGCTTCCGTCAGGTCGGCAGACGGAGTGAAAGCACTCAAAAATATCATTGAAAAAACAACTGAAAATCTGGTCGTAGTGATTTCGGCAATGGGCAAAACTACCAATATGCTTGAGGCTGTTGTCAATAGTTTTTTCAATGGCAAGCCTGACGTTATGCAAAATCTGCGGATCGTTAAAGATTTTCACCAAAATATTGTAAATGAACTATATGGTGATAAAACTGAGATAAATAGTATTTTGGCAGAAATTTTTGAAAATTTAAAAAAAATGCTATCGCAAAAGGCTTCCCTCAGTTATGATTTTGAATATGACAGAATTGTCTCTTGGGGCGAGATCATCTCAACCACAATAGTTTCCAATTATCTTAATCTACAAAACTGCAAAAACAAATTTGTTGATATTCGTACTTGTCTGAAAACAGACGACAACTACCGCGAGGGCAATGTGGATTATGCCCTGTCAAAAAAGTTAGTGGAAGAAACAATGGATTTTTCCGGCACTAAAATCTATGTAACACAGGGCTTTATAGCAGGAACTATAACCAACCAGACCACTACTCTCGGACGCGAAGGTTCGGACTACTCCGCAGCCTTATTCGCTTCAATGCTTGATGCCCAAAGTGTTAGCATTTGGAAGGATGTGTCAGGTGTTATGAATGCCGATCCAAAGCTATACAACGAAGTAGAAATTATTCCGCGACTTTCCTACAAGGAGGCGATTGAATTGTCCTACTGCGGTGCGGCTATTATCCACCCCAAAACAGTTAAACCGCTTAAAAACAAAAAGATACCTCTTTATGTCCGTTCGTTTGTCGAACCAGACAAGGCTGGCTCCGTAATTAACGATTACTATGAAAAAGTTGATATGCCACCGATTTATATCCACAAGGCAAATCAGGTTTTGCTCACACTTACTCCGCGCGATTTTTCGTTTATTGCGGAGGAAAGGCTAAGTTCAATCTTCTCCTTATTGGCATCTTATAAGATAAAGGCAAGCCTTATTCAGACCTCTGCAATCAGTTTTTCGCTCTGTATTGACTACAATCAGGCAATTTTCAACTCTATGATTGCCGAACTGAAAGACGATTACGAAGTGCTGTATAATACTAATGTGGAGTTGATTACAATCCGACATTACACCAAGGAGGCTATTGACAAAATTATTGATGGAAAAAACGTTTTTGTAGAGCAACGCAGCAGATTGACAATCAGGTTTGTGGTGCCTGATTAAAAACTTTTTGGTTTTTAAATCAAAGGAACAAAATTCAAAAACAATTGTCCCTGATTAACATTTATATTAACTCCAAATATATTAAAACTTTAAATAATGAATAAATTTATTTTAAATTTTTTGCGTGATTTAGCCCAAAACAACAATAGAGAGTGGTTTGCAGCTAATAAGGAGAGGTATAACACCGCCGTTGGTTATTTTAAAAACGAGGTTGCGGAGTTGATACAAAAAATTTCGGTTTTTGATGATGAAATCAAATACCTTGCGCCCGAAAACTGCCTTTTCAGAATTTACAGAGATATTAGGTTCTCTCCCGATAAAACGCCGTATAAAACGCATTTCGGAGCATATATGGCAGCAGCAGGCGGACGGAAAAGCTCTTTGGCAGGGTATTATTTTCACTTCGATGCCAACGAACCGTTTTTGAGCGGGGGAATTTATTGTCCCGCCAAAGAAATGCTTAAGACAATTAGAACAGCAGTTGACGTTGATTATGAAGAGTTAAAAAACATTGTTTCCGAAAGGAATTTTAAAAAATATTTCGGCGAGATGCAACCATTCGAAAAGCCTTTATCCAAAGTGCCTGCAGGCTTTTCGGCGGATTCGCCTGCTGCCGAATGGCTCAAATTCAAGCATTACGGAGTGGAGCATATTTTGGATGAAAAAACTCTTTATAGAGAAGATTTTACCTCTTATGCTGCCGAAGTTTTTAAAGCAATGAAAGAGTTTAATTCTTTTTTCAATCAAATAATCAGAAATTAATGAACAAGAATAATGAATAATGAATAATGAACAATGAATAATAAAATGCAGATTTTGCGTGAAAGTTGTATTTGTGTCCGCAGGACAAAATGTGAATAACCGCAGGTGAAACCTGCGGAAATGCAGTACCCCATACTTCAACCCGTATGGGTTGAAGTAATATCATCGTTCAACCCTACGGGTTGATAGAGGAATGTTACGTTGTCAGCGGGTTTCACCTGCGGTTATTCACATAACGCCCTATGGGCTAAATAAAATAATTGAAAATTGAAAATTGAAAGTTAATAATAACTGAATAACTGATTACGTTGCCAGTATTGTATTTTCAATTATTCAGTTATACGGTCATCCCTTGTCGTCATTGCGAGCGTGGCGAAGCAATGACGCGAGGCTCAACAATGAACAATATAAATTTCAACTTTCAACTAAAAAAAAATTTTGTTTAGCAAGAAAATTTTATTTAACTTTGCCAAATAAATTAGGTCGTAATATTTTCGTATAATAATTTCATAAAAATTAATAACTAACAAACAAATATTCAATTACAATGAGGAAATCAACTTTCATTTTAGGGTTAATGTTAATGGGCTGTTTTTTTGTCCGGTTGAGCGCACAGGATTCCGGGCAGGACAATACAGATTCAAAAACGGGGAAGGTTTTCAGTTCGGGTCAAGTAGTGTCGCCGCAGTACGAAGGAGGTGAAGATGCGATGTACAGATTTATTGATTCTGTGCTTGTTGTTCCCCAGAGTGCTACTGACAACAATGTTAGTGGCAGGGTTATAGTGCGTTTTTTCGTTGGTACCGGTGGGGAAATCAAAGCTCCGAGCGTTCAACAAGGTTTAACTCCTGACTGCAACAATGCAGCATTAGAAGTGGTAAAGCAGATGCCCAAATGGATACCTGCTCAACAGAACGGCAAAAATGTTACCGGATTTGCCTCTGTTCCTGTGATTTTCAGGACAAGACAGATAGTGTATGAATACGAGCAAACTCAGGCTGAAGCGGACTACGAGGCATATCAACTCGAAAATAAAAAATGGGTCTTAGTGGAAATCAACGGCAAACCAATACCTGAAAACGTGCCCGAAATTCCATATTTTACAATAAGTATGGATAAAAAGAAGAAAAGAACTCTCACAGGCAACGCTTCTTGTGCCGATTTTATCGGAAAATATCAATGGAATCAGAAAAATTGGAAGCTTTCGTTTGCCAAAGTTGAGCCCACCAAGAAAAGATGCAAAAGCAAAAAAGTAAAGGTAATTGACGGAGAATTTCTCTCTGTTATAAAAAATACAAGAGAATACCGAATTATCAATAACCAACTGAAAATAGGCAAAATGGAACGTGACAGGTTCGTGTCTCTTGCTGTTTTTGATTTTGAATTGATAAAAAAGAAAAAGTAATTTTATTGTGTTAATTTTTTTGTAGGGGGGCAGGGTTATCTTGCCCCTGTCTTTTTGTATTTTTTGTTTGAGAATAAATTTGTAACTTTGCAGGCAATATTTCCATATTTGTTAATCACAATAAATTACTAAAATCAAAATGGATACGATTTCGATATTGGACAGGAAATTTGCAAAATCAATACCTGAAAAGGAAATTTTAAACTCGATAGACAGAGTTGCAAGTCAAATCAACGCCGACCTGAAAGGCACTAATCCTCTTTTTATAGCGATACTTAACGGCTCATTTATGTTTGCAGCCGACCTTATGAAACGGATTGACTTTCCTTGCGAAATCAGTTTTGTAAAGCTCGCTTCATATCATGGCACAACTTCTACAAATAACGTTTTGGAGCTAATAGGTCTAAACCAAAACATTAACGAAAGAACCATCGTAATAGTGGAGGACATTGTGGATTCGGGGCTGACAATGACAAGGATAATTGATTTACTCAAATCTCGCGGGGTGGCCAAAATATTGATAGCTACACTATTGTTCAAACCTGATGCCCTAAAATTCAACCTGAATGTCAATTACGTTGCAATGAGAATCCCCAACGACTTCATTGTTGGCTACGGACTTGATTATAACGGCTACGGACGTAATTTAAAAGATATTTATACTGTGGTTGAATGACTTAACAAATAATAAAATATTGGTAGAAAAATAGTTTATAATTGAAAAAAAAAATCTACCTTTGCATTCAGAAAAGTTGCCATTTTAGCTCAGTTGGTAGAGCAACGCATTCGTAATGCGTAGGTCTGGGGTTCGAGTCCCCAAAATGGCTCAAAAATACCGCAACAAAAGTACTGTCATTGCGGGCGCTTGTGCCCTTTAGGGGACCCGCAATCCCCTTCTAAATAAGTCCCTAATAAACAATGGATTGCGGGTCACAGCCCGCAATGACGGGTATTATGTAAATTATTGTAAATTAAAATTGTCCGACTAAATTCAGTTATGGAAAATATCATCAATATACTCAAGAAAATCAGGAAGCATCATCTCCTTCGAAAGTCTTACTCCGGCGGATATGCTTTTGTCGGAATAGGAAATCACAGTTTACATAATTTATATCCGGTTTTACACTATCTGAATGTACCGCTTCAATATATCGTTACCAAAAGTCAGTCCACAGCAAACCTGATTAACAAAAATGAGGCTTCCGTGGTGGGAACTACGGATTTAGAAAGGGTATTGGCTGATCCGGCTATTAACGGAGTATTTATTTGCACCCATCCGGACAGTCATTACGAATTGGTTAATAAAGCCTTATCTTATAAAAAAAACGTATTTGTTGAAAAGCCTCCCTGTACAAATACGGAAGAACTCGAAAAATTAATAACCGCCGAAAAAAACGCGGGAAAAACAGTTTTGGTAGGGCTTCAAAAGCGATATTCGGCGTGTGTCGATATACTGAAAAAAGAAATATCAATCCCCGATGTCATTTCTTACAATTACCGGTTTGTTGTCGGTAGTTATCCCGATGGCGACCCCTATTGGGATTTATTTATTCATCCGGTAGATTTAATCGCTTTCATTTTTGGAAGAGTTCAATCGTTTTCTGTTGTAAAAACAAGTCATTCCAAGGGGGAAGTTTCTGTTTTTGTTCAAATACAGCACGAAAAAATTGTCGGTTCTGTTGAAATGTCTACGCAATATGCATGGAATTGTCCGGAGGAACACTTGATTATCAATACATCCAAAGGGGTTTATCGTATGACGAACCATCAATTGTTGGACTTTCAACCGGCATCCGGCACTCTCTTTTCCCTGCCGAAAGAGAAAATATTTTCTTCTGTGCCTCAAACAAAACATTTGTTCAATGGAAATAATTTTTTACCTGTCATCGAAAATAACCAATTAATGGCTCAAGGCTTTTATTCTGAGCTAAAAACATTTGTGGATATTTGCGAAAACAAAAAAAATGAAAATCGCTCATCCCTGACTTCTCTTATCCCTACGTTTGATTTACTTTCAAAAATAAAGAAACAATAATAAAAACATGTATAACCTGTCAGATTATATACGACGCGCTTCAAAACTGATAAATAACGCTTTCTTTCCCGGTCATAAGAAATTATCTACGCTCATGTTTTACAGTACAAGTTTATGCAATTCAAAATGTAAACACTGTATGATCTGGGCGAGAAAACCGGTGGTACACATGTCTAAAGCAAAGGTGGTTGAAATCATGCAAAGTCGATGCATTTCCAAACATACTACGGTCGGACTTGAAGGCGGCGAATTTCTCTTGCATCCCGAAGCGATGGAAATATTAAAATGGTTTAGTGAAAATCATCCGAATTTTGAACTTTTGTCCAATGGCCTCCAATCGCACCGGGTGATTGAAGCCGTAAAAAAATATCCACCCAAACGATTATACATTTCTTTGGATGGCGGTAAAGACACGTATTCGTATATGCGCGGAGTGGACGGATTCGATAAAGTCATAGCGATTATCGAAGCTTGTAAAGACATTGTACCGGTTTCTGTGATGTTTACATTGTCGCCCTATAATACGTTTGACGACCTGAATTACGTTGTGGCGATTGCAGAAAAACAGGCGGTCGATATTCGCATCGGTATTTATAGTGATATTGATTTTTTCAATACGGTCGACAAGGCGCATGATACAGGCATTGGGGAGATTATTGCCGGGAAAAATGAAGCCAATGCGGTTGATTTCAAAGCGCAAATACCTGAAAGCGTGAAAAAGACTTCCGAAAATTATGACTTTCTCTTGCTGTATGACGAATGGAAAAACAAGCGATTGAAATTAAATTGCTACAGTATTTTTGATTCCCTCGTCATCCATCCCGACGGAAATGTGCCGATTTGTCAGAATCTGGACGTAAGTTTAGGAAATGTTAACGAAAATAGTCTGGATCAAATATACAACGGTATGGTTTCCCAAAAGCGACAAAAACAATATGCTCGCTCTTGCAACCAATGTTGGGTTAATTTCCACAGGAAATACGATATCGTTTTACTCCGGTCTTTAGAAAGCCTTATGCCTAAATCCTTTATTGAATTATTTTATGGGAAATACCATTGGACTAATGATCGGAAAATGACGTATAAAAGATTCTTGCAGAAATATTGATGTTATCTTGTACCCCTGTCGGCTACTCAAGCACAATCCTGAACGTAGTGCCCTTGTTTAATTCGGAGGATTTTACAAAGATTTTGCCTTTGTGATAGTTTTCGACAATTCGTTTTGCAAGCGAAAGTCCCAAGCCCCAACCTCGCTGTTTGGTAGTATAACCGGGTTTGAAAATATCTTTAAAGTGCTTTTTATCAATGCCTTTACCTGTATCTGCAATGTCTATAATCACATTTTTATGGCTTTTAGTAATGTGAAAAGCAATTGTGCCGCTTCCTCTCATCGCATCAACGGCGTTTTTGCACACATTCTCTACAACCCACTCAAAGAGGGGGATATTTATTCTAACATTAATCTCCTCATTCGGTATAAATAAGTTATAATCAATCTTTTGTGAAGTACGTTTTTTGAGATATGAAATAGATTTTTCAAGTACCGAAACGAGATTTTCCTCTTTTAGAACAGGCTGCGAACCTACCTTTGAAAACCTGTCTGCAATGGTTTTGAGCCTTTCAATGTCCTTTCCCATCTCATCGACTATTTTGTTATCTACATTTTGCTCTTTGAGAAGCTCTTCCCATGCAAGCAATGAGGAAATAGGCGTGCCCAACTGATGAGCCGTTTCCTTTGACAGCCCCACCCATACCCTATTCTGCTCCGCCCTCTTCTCAGAGGCAAATGCCCAAAAGCAAATCAGCAGAAATATTGTTATTATCGAAAGTTGCACGTAGGGAAAATAACCTAACTGTTTTAATAATAGTGAATTATCATAGTAAATGAACTGTTTTTCGTTTTCGGAAATATTCAGTTCTATCGCGGGGTTATTCTTTTTGAAATCGGCAATTTTTTTTGCAAAAAAACGAGCTGTATCTTTCGGTATCTTGTTTATATTGACCGAATTAATCACAGTTCCATTTTTATCGGCAATTATCACAGGTATAATCTCATTGCTCTCAATGATATTCCAAACCAATTCATCAATTGTATCGGAGAAGTTTATGGAAAATCTGTTCATTGCATTTGCCCAAATTTCCATCTTTTTTTGTTCTTCGTCAGCCAGTTTATTGGTTAATTGATTGGTGAAAAACAGTGAGGCGGCAACAATCAAAAACGATGCAAATAGAATTAAATAACGTGATTTGCCGCTCATAGTTTTACGCTTGCTGTGATTTTTTGCTGAAAACCAAGTTTATAGTCAATTACATAATGAAAAGCCGCCGTTGCTTTGAGACTGAAAACGGATCCTTTCAGCAAATCAACCGAAAAACTGGCAACGTTGTACAGTTTGGATTGAAAATCAGGAGTACCTATAAACAATAAGGCGTAATCTTGATAAAGAGCCATCAGATTGTTGTCTGACACATAAAAGGTGTTTTTCAATCCGAGCATTTTCCATTGAATACTTGCTTCTGCAACCAAAGCATTGGTAATCTGTTTATTAATATTCAATCTATCATTCTGGTAACCCAATATATAACCCAGCTCTAAGGAAAGTGTCTTAAAAACCGTACCGTTTGCAAAATCCGCACCAACAAATGGATTTATAAGGAGATTATCACAGACATTATATTTTACCAAAACGCTGTTGCCCAGCCTGTCCCATTGGGCAACTCCACCAAGATAATACATGTATTTGTGTTTGGAATGCCCACAGCCAAGCGTAGACGTATATTTTCCATCAAGTATTACTCCAAAATTATCACGTTTTTGGTTTGTTTTCAGTTCTCTCCAGTCGGCAAGAAACTCCACATAACCCTTTTTGCCTTTGTATTGCAGCAATCCGCCTTGCATATTCGGTTGCGAATATTCTGCCGAACCTCTTCTCACATAACTCGGCAAAGACATCAACATCTCTCTATATGGCACTGTTCCAAAACGCAGTTTCCACTCATACCTCTCATATTGGTAATAGATAGTGGGCAAAAATTTGTAGCTTTCCCATTCTGCACCGAAGGGTTGCAAGAAGGTGATACCTGCATAAAGCCTGTGTTCTGCTTTTTCCTTGTCGGTCAAACTTAGCCCCACAAGTGGAGTCAGCCTGTTACCGAAGAACAACTTGGTCGGACTGTACGGCGAATAAAAAACACGATTGTCGAAATAGGTAAGATTGTCAATTTTATAGATAAATTTTTGACCGTAAGCACTTTGAATAAATAATACTATCAATAGAAAGCAGATGATTTTTTTAAGCATAAAGTTTAATTATTTGCCTGTTTTTAAGTGTGCAAATTTACAATTTTTTTTGTTACTGTCTCCACAATTAAAAATAATGTATTACCTTTGTAGGAAATTACAGACAAATAAAAAACAAAAAAATGAAGACCTTGATACATTTCGCACGAAACGGCACCCAGTGCCTGCTCTCTGAAATATAGAGAGCGACCTCTTTCTTGTTATTTGGTACTTTTTTTATGCAGAGGAAAATTTAACCCTTCTCGTCCCGTTTTTTTACAACTTATTTGTTCCAAACAAAAGTAATTTTTTCTCGTGGTACTTCAAAAAAAAGTTTAGCCAACACTATGTCTGTCAGGTACTACGTTGCGGTAAATATTCATAATTTTTTCTGCTATCTGTTGATTGTCCAAATTTAATATTTTATTTCTGCCCGCAGTTTTTTTATTCAAAAAAAATACCGTCTGTAGTGCCTCTGCAATCTCTTTGGCGGAAAAAGGACAGATAAAGCAGCCCTCTACATCAAAAATCAGTTTCTTTACATCGCCTGCATCTGTCGAAACAATCGGACAATTACACGCCATCGCCTCTTTCACAAACTGGGGCGACCCCTCTGTAAAACTTGTCATTAAAACAGCATCAACGGCATTCATCAACTCACAAACCTGTTGTCTGCCATAGCCTTTCAGTTCTATCAAACGGGTATTTTTCAACAATTCAACGGCTTCTTTTGCCAGTGCAGGATTTTTTACCCTGTTATCAAAAGAACTCGAAAACAAAATCAATTTTTCTTCTTCCCCAAAGCCCAATTTGTTACGGCATTCGTTTCTGTTTAAGGGTTTAAAAATGTCAATATTCACCCCGCAAGGTATCAGGGCATAATTTTTTTTTGGCTTGGCAATATCAATGTTTTTTTGTGAAACAAATATGTTAAATCGGGACAAAAAAATGACAATCTTTGACAATCTCAAAATTTTCCTGTCATTAATGTCGCTGCCGTGATAGGTGGTAATAACAGGAATTTTGCGTTGCAAATTGGCTAATAAACCGGATAATCCGTAATGGGCGTGAATAATATCGGGGTGAAATTCGTTTATCTTTCGATTCAATTTTTCCCTGTTCCGAAGATATCCCCTGATACCTTTGCCTTCGACAGTAAAAAAATCCATCTCACAACCTTTCTCTTTGAGAGTAGCAGCCTGTTCGATAACGAACGGTGCTATTTTACCCGAATTTACGCTGCAAACTGTCAATATTTTCATTTATTTATAATTTGTTAATTCAATTATTGTTTGATAGATAGAAGATTATTATCGTTAATGTCATATTTTCACTTTTTCAATGTAAAATTTTCCGAGTTTGTACAGAAAACTGTTGCAGACATACAAAAAACGTCCGTGTTCTACAAGTTTTCCTCCGAATTTGCTTTTAAAATCTCTGATACCGCTCCGTTCGTCAGGCTTGCCTGCTCCCATCATATCATAACGCTCTACGTTGCTTTTTACGGCAAATTCCATGCCAGCCCACGTTGCCAGAGTTGAGGGGTAGATATGTCTGTATGCGCCGTCAATACCACACTTAAACCACTCATATACAGACTTGTTTTTCAATACCACACAGCCACTGCCACCAACAATTTTCCCCTGATACTTTATGCCAAAGAATTTAACATTCGGTAGTCCTGCAAATTTTTCAAAAAATTCACAGTCAAAAAGAGGCGTTTTTATTTTCTTTTTGTACAAATTTGAAATTATTTTGTAAAACTCCCTAACTTCATCCCTGTCAGTTATTTCAATAATTTCACTGCCATATTTTATGGAATTTCTTATATTTTTTCGTTTCGAGGCACTGATATTTGACACAACCTGCTCCAAACAGTCTGTTTTGATATGAAAATTAACTCTGGGAATACAGGCAAAACCCGTTTTCTCAAAAACAGGTTTATAATCGGAAAAATCGTCATAATTTCTAAACTCAATATAAATTGCTCTGTTTTTAAGTTCCTCAATCACAGCACTTAAAAGCAACGACAACGCTTCCTCCGAAATATTTCTGGACAGAAGCACTCCACCCGGAATTATCGCTCTGCGGCTCATAAAACGTTTAACAACTGTACCGTCCGCAATCAAATATCCACAAACCAAGCCAACCAGAGTTCCATTCTCGCTAACTGCATAAAGAATTGGTTTTAAACAACTTAACGAACAATAAAAATCATAGCACTCTTTGGTTTGAAAATAGGACGCAGTAGGCGAATTTTCAATCAGTTTGTCCCATTGATCGATATTTATTTGATTGATATTTAATACTTCAGGCATTGGAGAGTATAAATTGTGTCGGTTTCTTGTTATTGAAAAAAGTTATTTGATAAAAATTACCCTGCTTTCGTCTCTTGGCTTTGATGCCGGCTCTTCGTTTTTGTAACCGATAGCGATACCGAATACAACTTCGTAAGTATCCGGTATTTGCAGAATTTCTTTCAAATATTCAGAGCGATTAATCACAGCCGCCACATTGCCAATGACGCAAGTGCCGATGTTCATGCTTTCGGCGGCAAGGGAGATGTTTTGAGCCAAAGCCCCACAATCGCCTTTGCTGTAATGGTTTTCGGTGTCGGCAGCAATCACTATCAGAGTTGGGGAATGGTGGAAAACACTGAAATCCGTTTCAGAAGCCCTCGCAGCACTGCCTTGAAGTTGTTTTCCCTTTGCCCAGTCAACAAAATCCTGATTGATTTTATTCAAAATCTCATTATTTTGCACCACACGTACCGCCCAGGGCTGCTTGTTCATCGCACTTGGGGCATGTATGCCGCAATTCAGCAGTGTTGTCAAAATTTCGTTATCAATCTGTGCATCCCTGAATTTTCTAACGCTTCTGCGGGATAAAATACTGTCAATTATCTTGTTCATGTTTTTTTTATTAGTGTATTGGATAATATTTTGTGTGTTGGATAATTAAACATTTTGAAAAATAAATAACAAAGTTAATAAAAAGTTTGTTCACAATCAACATTTTTTTACTATTTTTGCAATATATTTTGTCACTCATAACTTATTACTCATAAAATTATGTTAATCATAGGAATAGCAGGTGGTACAGGATCAGGAAAAACAACAGTGGTAAATAAAATTATCGAAAGTTTGCCCAAAGACGAGGTGGTTCTTTTGCCGCAGGACTCGTATTATAAGGACAGCAGTCATATTCCGCCCGAAGAGCGACAGAACATCAACTTTGACCACCCCGATGCTTTTGATTGGGAGCTGCTCTCAAAACACCTGAAAACACTCAAGGAAGACAAAAGCATTGAGCAGCCAACCTACTCGTATATTACCTGTACCCGTGGAGAACAGACTATCCATGTAGAGCCTCGAGATGTGGTGATAGTAGAGGGCATTCTGACTCTGTGCGACAATGATTTACGCAGTCAAATGGATTTAAAAGTGTTTGTTGATACCGACTCGGACGAACGGCTGATTCGTGTTATCAAACGGGATATGGAAGAGCGAGGCAGAACCGCCGAAATGGTTATGGACAGATACACCAAAGTGCTGAAACCAATGCACTTGCAGTTTATCGAACCGACAAAACGATATGCAGATTTGATTGTGCCCGAAGGAGGACGAAACCGTATGGCAATTCACATATTAACCATGTTTATCAAAAATAACCTGAAACTGTAATTCAACTATGGATGCGACTTAGGAAATAATGAACAATGAACAATGTGTCGTCTTAAAAATGTCATATATTTTTAGGACGACACACATATTAAAATCATAGTTCATACGGGGCATACTCACAAAGATTACTCTATTCAGAGTTTGCCACTGATATCAAACAGTTCTTTTCTATCCTCTTCTGTGAGGGAAGCATAGCCGGATTTACGGATTTTATCAAGGATTACGTCCATTTTTTCATTGTTTTTCTTGCGATCCATGTTGTATTGTTCATCGGGTTTGTAGTGATAATCTCTATTTGAAGTTACTTTCAGAGTTTTTTTTCGGTTGAAAATTTTATCAAAAATATTGACTGAAAATGAAATTATTTTGTCGAAAGGCATGGTCAGGTCTTTGCCTTTTCGGAGTGTGATAAACCACAACCAACCTGCTATTGCCCCACCGAGATGTGCAATTTCTCCACCTGCATTATCACCAGTCATTCCAAAAACGCTGATGAGAACGGTCAGTATTGCGATAAATTTTAACTTTATTTCGCCGATAAACAGTAGTCGCAAAGGCATATTAGGCTGTGCAAAGGCTGCTGCCACAATCAAAGCCGTAATTGATGCCGAAGCCCCACATAAAATACTGAATTTGTAGGAAAAATAGGGCAAATACCTGTAGCACAGAATATAAAACAGCCCGCCAACAATTCCGCCAAGCAGATAAAGCCCTGTGAGTTGCTTTTTTGTGAAATTCTGCACAAAAATCTGTCCAAACCAATACAGACACAGCATATTGAAAAACAGATGCCAAAATTTAAAATGCAAAAACATATAAGTTATTATAGTCCATGGAGTTTGCCATAGCGTAGCAAAACTTGACGGCAACATTAAATTATCGGTAAATGTTTGAAAATTAATATTAAACAATCTAAGTACCACATTCAAAACCTGAATGATAACAAAGGTACCTACATTGATATAAATTAATTGCATCAATGTGTTGCCCTCTCGAAACGGACGTTTTATAAATTCTTTTTTAAACATAATTCGGTTGTTGTTTTTTGGTTGTCTGTCAATCAAATCTGTCTTGTGTAAAGTTTTTTCTGCTTTTTCCACCACAGAATCAGCAATAAACCGAATATCAAGCCGCCGAGATGTGCAAAGTGTGCCACATTGTCCCCACTGAAATTGGCAACGCCGAAAAACAATTCTGCTACCGCGTATAAAATCACAAAAATTCTTGCAGGAATCGGTACGGGAAGGAATATCAACATCAGTTTTTCCTGCGGAAACATCCACCCGAACGCCAAAAGTATGCCAAACACTGCACCCGAAGCTCCGACTGTCGGAATATTAAGGAGCAGATTGAGCCGTCCTGCATACAAATCTGTGTAATTTTTACCATCTTCCAGTGCCTGCCTGCCATTCTCTTTTATGTGCTCAAGCAACTGATAATCAATATGATTAATTATCGACCCATAATCAATATACCAAACCACCTCCTGCACAAAAGCCGCACCAATACCTGCTACGAAGTAGTAGAGCAAAAATTTCCAGCCTCCCCATACCATTTCAAATACCTGTCCAAACATATAGACGGCAAACATATTGAAAAACAGATGGGTAAAGCCTCCGTGCATAAACATATAAGTTATCGGCTGGAAAAACCTAAATTCATCTGACATAAAGAAATGTAATCCAAAAATCCCGTTGAGACCTATTTCAAATTTGTTACTCAGAAACCAATCTGCAAACAAACAAATTGTATTTATAATAAGCAAGTTAAGTACTACTGGAGGAATATTTGAGAAAAATGATTGTCTGTTGTTCATTTATAAGAGGTTGATATGATTCAAGAAACTATTTTTTTAATCTCAAAAAAATTTCTTCACTCTGCTTTTCATAGCCGGGTTTGTTCAGGAGAGCGAACATATTTTTCTTGTACGCTTCAACGCCCGGTTGGTCAAATGGATTTACTTCTAGCATATAACCACTTATGCCACAGGCTTTTTCAAAGAAATAGAGTAGCTGTCCGATATAATATTCGTTCAGTTTTGGCATAGTGATTTTGATATTCGGCACGTTGCCGTCTATGTGTGCGAGCATTGTGCCGAGTTCTGCCATTTTATTCACCTCGTCAATACGTCTGCCTGCGAGGAAATTCAAACCGTCACGATTGGCTGTGTCGGTTGGTATTCTTTTTTCAAAATTTGGCTCTTCTACCGAGATAACTGTTTCAAAGATAACACGTTGTCCCTCTTGAAGATATTGCCCCATAGAGTGCAGGTCGGTAGTGAAATCCACAGATGCGGGAAAAATCCCCTTGTTTTCCTTACCCTCGCTTTCACCATAAAGTTGTTTCCACCATTCTGCAATATAGTGCAGTTTAGAATGGAAATTAGCCAGCACTTCAATGATTCTGCCCGATTTCAGCAACTCGTTTCTTGCGGCGGCATACTGCATTGCAAGATTTTTTTCAAACGGCACATTGTCGGAGGTTTCATACTGCATATCTTTTGCCCCGGCAATCAACTGCCTGATATTGAAACCTGCAACAGCAATCGGCATCAATCCGACAGGCGAAAGCACCGAAAACCGCCCTCCTATATTATCTTCGATTACATAGGATTTGTAACCCTGCTCAACAGCGAGCGTATGCAAGGCACCGCGTGCTTTGTCAGTTATGGCAACGATCAATTGTTTTGCCTGCTCTTTGCCCTGCTGTGCTTCGAGTTGCTCTCCAAGCAGGCGAAAAGCGAGTGCCGGCTCAGTGGTAGTACCTGATTTGGATATTGAGATAATTCCAAATTTATAGTTTTTCAGAAGTGACTGTAATTCAAAGAGATAATCTTCTCCAATATTTTGTCCTGCGTACAGTATAATTGGGAACTGATGCTCTTTTTGCAAAAAAACGAACGAATTTGAAAGTGCATCAATTACCGCTCTTGCTCCGAGATAGGAGCCACCAATGCCAATTACAACAATAATTTCACACTTTTTTTGCAAAATTTTCGCCGTATTTTCAATGTCCGCAAGCAGTTCGTCCGAAGCCTCGGAAGGAAGATTCAACCAACCGAGAAAGTCATTACCTTTGCCTGAGCCGCGGTGAAGAGCTTTACAGGCATCTTCGGCAGCAACTTTTTGATTGTCAATTATATTCTTCGGAATAAATTGATAAATATTGTTCAAACATAGATCAATGTTCTTTCCCATATTTTTTTATTTTTTGCTTAATTTTATTGCAAAGGTAATGCTTTTTGTTTAATAAAACAACGCTCTTTTTTTCGATAAATCGTAATGTCAAATAGTGTCCGAATTATCTATAGTAAAAAAGCCATAGCAATATATACCATAATCGAAACAAAAACGCCTCTGAGGTAATTCCATTGGTCAAAGTGGTTTAATAGAAAAACCGCTATAAGATTGGGCAAAATTGCTATAAAAATAAGATTGGATACGAGATAAATTTTCTGCATCATTGCTAACAAATTCATTATATCCGTATCTCCATAGCAGTTTGCCTTAATGAAAATGTACGCTACAAACAACGGCACAATCATACCTGAGATAAAAGCGATAAAAAACTGTAAAACAGGACTTTTAGGCATTGAATATAGTGTTCTGGTTATCGAAATTTAATTTCTTAATTGCCATATAATCAGTCATATCCGTTTGTACGGGTTGAATGGAGATAAAACCGTTTGTCAAAGCCCATTCGTCCGTATCGGTTGCCTCCGGCTCATCGTTGATAAATTCACCTACCATCCAATAGCAGTCCTTATTGTAGGGTGTTGGTGATGCCATAAATTCGTTACGCCACGAACCCAACGACTGACGGCAGACTTTCATACCTAAAATTTCGCCCACAGGAGCATTCACATTGAGACAAACACCCTTTGGCAAGCCGTTTGCAATAACATGCTCAATGATCTTTGAAAAAAACGGTAATGTCTTTGAAAAATCGGCATCATTATCGTGGTTGCAGAGTGAAAAGCCGATGCTTGACTTATGATACAAAGCTCCTTCAATAGCTGCACCCATCGTGCCTGAATAGATTACGTTGATTGACGCATTTGAGCCGTGGTTAATCCCTGACAACACAATATCGGGATCACGTTCAATGCCTGGCAATTGCTTGGAAAACACCAATTTGACGCAATCGGCTGGCGTACCGCTACAAGCGATAATTCTAAAATGTTCCCTATTTGAAATTTCGGTATAGGTTACGGGCAGAGCCACCGTTAGGGCACTTGACTGAGCAGAGCGAGCACCATCGGGAGCTACCACCAAAACATCGCCAAAAGATCTGGCTATCTTAATCAACTCATTAATACCGTTTGAGTTATATCCGTCATCGTTTGTTATCAGAATTAATTTCTTTTGCATTGGTTTCGCTTTATTTCTCGACTTGTTTATTTTTGTGCAAAGTTACACATTTTTTTTGTGGGTATAAAAGAGTGAATTAAAAAATGTGTTCTTAATTCAAATCCCAAAATCTCAAAATGCCTTTAATATATTACATATCAAGTAATTACAAGTAAATGTTAAAAATTAACGCACCACTATGATATTCATTGTTCATTATTCAAATGAATATCCGACCCGACAGTCATTAAAGAAAAGCCCCGCCAATATCCATATTAGCGAAGTTTTCCTTTTATAAAAAAAATTTACTATATAAACTCTAAACCACAATCGGTTGAACGGAAACGTAAGACTTGTTGTCTTTCTTTTTACGGAAATTAACCGAACCTGAAACCAACGCAAAAAGTGTGTGGTCTTTGCCCATACCTACATTTTCTCCCGGATTGTGCACTGTTCCGCGCTGACGAACCAAAATATTGCCCGCTTTGGCATACTGTCCACCGAATATTTTTACTCCCAGTCGCTTGCTTTCTGATTCGCGACCATTTTTTGAACTGCCTACTCCTTTCTTATGTGCCATAATTATCTGATTTTTAAATAATTAACTAACAATTTCCTTAATTATCAACTCTGTGAAATTTTGACGGTGTCCGTTGAGTTTACGATAACCTTTACGGCGTTTTTTCTTAAAAATCAACACCTTCTTACCACGAACATGCGAAACAACTTCCGCCACAACCTTGGAACCGGAAACAACCGGCGTGCCAACCGACACCGTTCCACCGTTGTCAATCAACAATACTCTGTCAAACTCTACATTGGAGCCTCTTTCGGCTTCACTAATACGGTGGACACATAATTTTTCGCCCACCTCTACCTTGAACTGCTGTCCAAGAATTTCTACAATTGCGTACATTAATTTATTAATTTTACGTTAGACCGTGAGGCGAGAAATCCAATTAACAGGACAATTCTACTTATTTAGCCTCTTTACGAATCGGACTGCAAAGGTACAACATTTTTTTCATACTGCAACATTATTTTTATCAAAATTTTAACTAATTTTGTACCTGCAAAATAATTAATATGCAAAATAAGGTAATTAAACTGTTTGAGCAATACACAAACTGCTCTCTGTCAGAAATTTATCGACTGCCGCAATCGGGCGGCAACAGAGTTTATTTCAGAATTTTGGGTAAAAATGGCAGTGTAATTGGTGTTGTGGGCAATTCGACAAAAGAGAATAACGCCTTTTTTGAGATTGCACGACAATTTGAAATACAGAGTATTCTTGCCCCGAAGGTTTTGTGCGTTTCGGATGACAAACTTTGTTATTTGCTTGATGATTTGGGAGATAACACACTTTTTGACAGGATAGCAGACGGTAGAACAAGTGGAATTTTTTCTGAAAACGAAAAAAGACTGTTGTATCAAACAATGGGTTATCTACCTGATATTCAGTTTAAAATTGCTCAAAATTTTGATTTTTCTGTTTGCTATCCGCAAAGTGAATTTGACAGGCGAATGATTTTTTTTGATTTTAATTATTTCAAGTACTCATTTTTAAAACTTTGCAGGATAGATTTTGACGAAAACAGATTGGAAAATGAATTTGAGAAGTTTGCCGAAATTCTTTTACAAAATTCTGATACTGAAACATTTATGTATCGTGATTTTCAGTCAAGGAATGTGATGTTTAAGGATGACAAGCCCTGTTTTATTGATTTTCAGGGCGGAAGAAAAGGGGCAATTTATTATGATGTGGCTTCGTTTCTTTGGCAGGCAAGGGCAAATTTTCCGAACTCCCTCCGTAATGAGCTTATAGACACATATTTAATCTCGTTAAAAAAATACTGTCAAGTTTCAAAAAATGATTTTTTGGCAAGATTAAAATATTTTGTTCTGTTTAGACAACTGCAAACGCTTGGAGCATACGGATTTAGAGGTATTTTTGAACAAAAACAGCATTTTTTGCAAAGTATTCCATTTGCTCTCGAAAATATTGATAACCTGTTGCCATTCAACGAATTTACCTATCTTTCTGAACTTCTTAAAAAGATTGTGGCGTCAGGCGAATTTCAAAAAAACACCGAAACCGACTTAACCGCCAAACTGACTGTGCAAATTGAGAGTTTTGCATACGGGAACGGTATCCCAAAAGACTCGTCAGGCAATGGTGGTGGCTACGTTTTTGATTGCCGAAGCATCTACAATCCGGGACGATTTGAACAGTACAAAAAATCGACAGGTCTGGACTCCTCTGTCAAAGAATTTATTGAAAACAGCACGGGGATAGAAGACTTTATAAAAAATGTTTATTCACTGATAGACAGTCATATAAAGATATTTTTAGAGCGGGGATTTTGGCACCTTTCAGTATTTTTCGGTTGTACGGGCGGGCAGCACCGCTCTGTCTATTGCGCAGAGTTACTTGCAAAGTATGTAAAGGCCAAATACCCTGTAAATGTGAAACTCAGGCATAGAGAACTTGGTATTACCCGCGAACTGTAAACGGTAGATTATGAGTTTGACTTTTAGATGTTCATCGGCAATGATTTTTGCAGCAGGGCTTGGCACAAGACTTCGCCCGCTAACCGACCATACCCCAAAGGCACTTGTGAAAATAGGTAACAAAACCCTGCTCGAAATTGCAATAGGGAAAATCAAAGATGCAGGTTTCGACAAGATTGTGATTAATGCCCATCACTTTGCAGAGCAGATTTTTGAATTTGTACAAAACAGTAATTTTGAGATAGATATAGAAATCTCCCATGAAAAAAATTTATTGCTCGACACAGGCGGCGGTATTTTTTATGCAAGGAACAAAATCGGCTCAAATGCACCCTTTCTTGTGCATAACGTTGATATTGTGTCAAATGCGGATTTGGTCAGACTATACAGTCTTCACGGGGAAGAAAACCTTGCAACCTTACTCACAAGTCGAAGAAAAACAGGTAGATACCTGTTATTCAACGAAGAGAATCAACTTGTTGGCTGGCAAAACAGCAAAACAGGTGAAATAAGGACTCCATTCAAAAACCTGAATATTGAAAAGTGCAACAGTTTGGCTTTCAATGGAATACATATTATTTCGCCAAAAATTTTTCATCTGATGAAAGATACGCAAATGCCCTTTTCGATAATTGATTTTTATCTTTCCGTTTGTAACAAAGAAAAAATCATTGCCTGCCAACAGCCTGATTTGGATGTATTTGATGTTGGCACAGAGGAAAAACTGAAAAAAGCCGCACAATATTTGATGCCACAACCCAAAATCGAATAGCAAAAATTTGACGACAAAATAAAACTATTGCCAATCAGTAAAAATCTGTTAATCCGTGTCAGCGTGCTTTTAAGACAGCCTCTTTGAGCTATCCTTAATTTCCGTCTTTTTCAATTCTCAATTACTTACGGAAGTTTCTCATTTCCTGTTACAAACCGCTTGTAGTATGATATTATCAGGGTTGTCAGCGGTAGAGCCAGTATCAAGCCTATCAATCCGAGCAATGCTCCCCAGACAGAGAGAGAAAGCAGTATCACAGCGGGGTTTAGCCCCATATTTTTACCCATAATTTTGGGCGTAAGCAGCAGGTCTAATGTAATTTGAATTGTTACAAACACTGTAGAAATACCCAAAATCATTACCAAAAAACTGTTGCCCGTTTCGATTGATTTTAAAAACGCCAGAAACACAACAGGCACAAAACCAATTGTTTGCATATAAGGAACGAGATGCAGCATACCTATAAAAATACCCATTGCCACCGCCATGGGTAACCCGATAATTGAAAAGCCGATACAGTATAAAATACCTGTAATTAATGAGATAAGTGCCTGTCCACGAAAATATTGATTCATTGCAGCGGACAAATCTTCAAGTATGTCATTTACAAATTTGCGATATTTTGGTTTGAAAATACCAACAATTCCATAGTTCAACTGTTCAAAATCTTTCAGCATAAAAATCACGTAAAGTATTATCATAAAGACAATTACAATACCCATTGCGAATTGCAGCGTACCTGAAATCAGTGTCCAAAATTTGGGCAGAATTTTTTCGACAATCGTATCAAGCGACTCAAACGAAAACAACTCGTTGTAACTGATATTCAGTGTTATTTTCTGTAGATTTGCGGCAATAAAATCACTTACGGCGTTGTTTTTGTCAATGTTTTCTACGTAATTTATCAAAATCGGCACAACACGTGCAATTTCATTCTCTACAATAGGCACAATTATCCAGAGCAGACATGCAATAATGCTTGTTACGAGCAAAAAAGCCATTAAAATTGAGATAATTCGGTTTTTTATCCGCAGTTTGAACTGGATAAATTTTACCAGCGGAAACATCAAATATGCTATCAACCAGCCAATCAGGAAAGGCAACAGCACCCCAGACAAATATTTTATCAAAAAAAACACGCCAACAACAATTGCAATATTCACAAGCAGTCGAACAAATCTGTCGAAAGTGTAAGAAGTTTCATTCATAACAAAGTAAAGAATTAATTTACGCAAAGATACTATTTATTTTTATTTAAAAGTAATTGTTTTTTACAAAATAAAAAAGTAACTTTGCAGAGATATTTTTCTGAGTAAAGTAATCAGATAACTGCCTGATAATAAATTAATTAAAATAAAAAAATATGAAACCATCACACATTGAACACATCGGAATTGCCGTAAAAAGTTTGGAAGAGACTATACCTTATTACGAACAATTGTTAGGTCAAAAATGTTATTCCGTAGAAGAGGTTGCAGATCAGAAAGTTAAAACTGCATTCTTCAAGCTGGGCGACACAAAAATAGAGTTGCTTGAGCCAACTTCGGAAGACAGCCCCATCGCCAAATATTTGGAAAAAAATCCGCACGGGGGTGTTCATCACATCGCTTTCTGCGTTGAGGGCGTACAAAAAGCATTGGAAGATGCTGCCCAAATGGGTATCCAACTCATCGACAAAGCACCAAGACGCGGTGCAGAAGGATTGAATATCGGATTTTTGCATCCAAAATCAACTCATGGAGTACTGACAGAACTTTGTGAAAATCCCAACAAATAAGGTTTGACATGCGAAAATTATGCAATACACCTAATGAAACTAAAAATAATAATAAATAAGTTATGATGACTATTGAAAATCAAAAGAAAGTAAAGAAACTGGTTGATATGCGTGTCACAGCAAGACTTGGCGGCGGACAGAAACGAATTGATTCTCAGCATTCAAAGGGCAAATACACCGCACGCGAGCGCGTTGAAATGTTGCTTGACACGGGTTCGTTTGAAGAGATGGATATGTTTGTAACGCACCGTTGCACCAATTTTGGAATGGAAAAAGAGAGTTATCTCGGTGATGGCGTTGTGGTAGGTTTCGGCACTGTTGAGGGGCGTATGGTTTGCGTTTTTGCACAGGACTTTACAGTCTTTGGCGGTTCGCTTTCGGAAACCATGTCGCAGAAAATCTGCAAGGTAATGGATTTGGCAATGAAAATGGGTGTACCGATTATCGGTATCAACGATTCGGGCGGTGCCCGTATTCAAGAGGGGTCTAACGCTTTAGCAGGTTATTCCGAAATTTTTGAACGCAACATTCTTGCCTCAGGCGTTGTGCCTCAGATTTCACTTATTTTTGGACCATGTGCGGGCGGTGCAGTGTACTCTCCCGCCCTAACCGATTTTATTATGATGACGGAACAAAATTCCTATATGTTCATCACAGGTCCCAAGGTAGTAAAATCCGTTACCGGCGAAGATGTATCGGTTGACGAGCTCGGTGGAGCAAACGTGCACTCCAGAAAATCGGGTGTGGCTCATTTCAAATCCGCCTCCGAAGAGGAATGTTTGCTGCTGACTCGCAAGCTGATTTCTTTTATCCCGCAGAACAATATGGAGAATGTTCCCGTTGCCGAATGTAACGATCCAATCAACCGTCTGGAAGATGCATTGAACGAAATCGTGCCAAGCAATCCCAATTTGCCATACGATATGAAGGATATTATCAGGTCAATTGCTGATAATGGCGACTTTTTGGAAGTACAACCGCTTTATGCTCAAAATATTATTTGTTGTTTTGCCCGTTTCAACGGCATTTCAACAGGTATTATCGCCAATCAGCCTAAATTTCTGGCAGGCGTTTTGGACTGTGATTCTTCGAGAAAAGCGGCTCGTTTTGTTCGTTTCTGTGATGCTTTCAACATTCCCATTCTTACTTTGGTTGATGTTCCGGGATTTCTTCCTGGAACAGGACAGGAATATTCAGGTATCATCACTCACGGGGCAAAACTGATGTTTGCCTACGGCGAGGCTACCGTTCCAAAAGTTACGGTTACAATTCGCAAATCGTATGGCGGTGCTCATATTGTGATGAGTTGCAAGCAATTGCGTGGAGATTTCAATTACGCATGGCCCTCTGCCGAAATTGCGGTTATGGGAGCATCGGGAGCTATCGAAGTGCTTGAAGGTAAAAACATTGCCGCAATCGCTAATGCAGACGAAAAGGCACAGTATATTTTCGACAAGGAAGCTGAATATAAGGACAAGTTTGCAAATCCATATCAGGCAGCCTCACGCGGCTATATTGACGATGTTATTGAACCGAGAAATACACGTTTCCGCGTTATCCGCGCTTTTCAGGCTCTGCAAACAAAGAAAGTAACAAATCCGTTGAAAAAACACGATAATATCCCTTTGTAACCGATTATTTGGAATAATAATTTTTATAAAAAATTGATAAAAATATGGGAAATATGTCGCAAAATACTCCTAACGAAATAGTTGCCATCTCTTTGGCTCTCTATTTGACGAAAAAGGATTCTATTCACGATTACGAAAGTAATATTCTTACAATAAAAAGGGTTAGTTCTGTTTGGAACTCACCTGTTTATAATGTTTTAGATAAAATAAAATTACAGTAAAATGAAACAGTTCAAATTTGATATAAATGGAAGTAAATATGAGGTTGATGTAAAATCTTTGGAAGATAATCTTGCCGAAGTTGAAGTAAATGGCAATCTCTACCAGGTGAAAATAGATGACGGTAGCGGTACTGCTCCGTCTGTGCCGACAGTAAAACCTGTGGTTAAACCGGCTGCTGCTCCTGCCGCTGCTGCGGTGACTGCTCCTGCGGCAGCAGGAACAAAAGGCTCAAAATCAATTAAAGCACCTCTGCCGGGCAGCATTCTGAAAATCAATGTTGCCGCAGGCACAGCCTTCATGGAGGGTGATGTGCTTATGGTGATGGAGTCCATGAAAATGGAAAACAACATTCAAGCCGAAAGCAACGGCACTGTTACCAAACTTTGCACCTCAGTTGGAGCGGCTGTTATGCAAGATGACGTGCTGATAGAATATAACTAATTGGTTTCGATTATTATAAAAAAAACTCCTCAAATTGGGGAGTTTTTTTATAATTAATTGTCTGAACTGTGATTTCAATATGCTTTAAATGATTAATGCGAATTACGGGTTGAAAAGTGTTTTTTTTGTCTGTTAGCCCGATAGGGCGTTATGTGAATAACCGCAGGTGAAACCTGTGGATTGAGTAATTGAATAACTGAATAACTGATTACGTTAGTCGTATTGTATTTTCAATTATTCAGTTATTTTATTTTTAGGAGTTCATTCAAATGTGTTAAACTTAGAACTCTGTATATTAATGAAATACGCCCTGTTTTTTTGTTAAAATTAGAAGAAAAAATATGCTCGGTTTGAACATTCTACCCGTAGGGTTGACAATGATATTAATTCAACCCATATGAGTTGAGGTGTGGAATATTGCATTTACACAGGTTTCACCTGCGGTTATTCACATAACGCCCTATCGGGCTAAATAAACACTATTCAACTTGTGATTGGCATTAATTAATGAATAATGAATAATGCGAATCACGGATTTAAAAATGCTGTTCTACGGACAAAAATGCAATTTTCATGCAAAGTCCGCATTTTTTCATTATTCATCATTCATTGTTCATTTTTTTTGTTCTGCGAACAGTATTTTTTAACCCGTAATTCGCATAATTCACATAAATTAATGTCGCGCAATGTTACCACATTATTCATTTTTTCATAACCGCAGGTCGTTGACAAGTGCTGTTCGGAAGATTTTTCTATGTTAATTGTATGTATATTTACAACTATTGGCAAAACCTTTGCATCATACACAAAAAAATACTTATTGGAGCAAAGGGGGGAAGCAGTTTTTTTCCAACTTGCTTATCATGAATATGTGATAAAGATCATGTATGGTAACGCATTGACGAAGTAGGAGACATGAATTTTAACCTTTACAACTCAAAATCTTTACCAATATCACATTTTTATTGACTAAATTTCTTTTATATATTCTTGATATTCAGTTCAATTAATTTTTTTAGAAAAAAAGTTT
>JAITNR010000012.1 GCA_031290375.1 Prevotellaceae bacterium
TTCCACTGTTCGCCTATAAAGTCGCGGTTGTGCGAATAATCAATTTCTTCCCCTGCCTGTTTTATTATAGGGTGGTACTTCATTGGAAAGGAGTAAATGCTAATTTTCAAATCTTCGCACAAATCTACGTTGATTTTCAAGCGATTATACAAGTCAATAGGTTTGTCTTTGAAGTTATACAAAAGATAATTTGAAAAATCACGCATACCTGCGGCGGCACTCATTCGGATTGCTTTTTCATATTGCGGTTGGGTTTTCATATCGTCAAAGGCAATGCGCAGCGGTCGCACATTGATTTTTGACAACAATTCAACTTTCTTTTCGGTAAATAACCTTGCATCAACACCTTGGTTAAAATCCACATATTAATACTGATTGCGAATTTCTATTGCCTCCTCAATCCAATCTTCTAAATTTTCTTCAATGTGGTTATACACATTTGTACTTGTTGCGTAAGGTGGATTATAGCACTTTACAATCGAAGATAAAGATTTTCCATTAATATTGAGATCATTAAAAGGATTACTCCCTTTATTCGCTTGATTGCCACTGCTATCTTTGAGATTGTGGACATAAATACCTACGAGACCACGTCCTTCATTCCACGCTTTCTCTATTTCGTATTTAATCCATTTTCTGCCTGCCGTTTTTTCGCCAACAAAAACAATGACGCAGGATTTTCCGCTCATATTATCGTCAATCCATTTTTCTATTGCTTTGTTGCCGCCCTTTGTAACTTCTTCCCATTGATTGGAAGAAACAATAGCATTTCCTTCGATTTTTCCCATATTTCTGATTTGGTTTGCTCTCCAATTATCAGGAATGTAATGAAAACTTGTAAAAACTCTTCTTGCCATAATGTTTATACTTATTGGATTTATACTGATTTTCTAATATTGTAATCATCTCTGTGTCTCCAAATTTCGACCGCTTGTTCTATGTGAAAATTAATGTTGTTGATAAACTTGTCCCATTCAACAGTTTTTATAAAAGAAGATTCCCCTTCGTAGATAGTACTTCCATTACATAATCTTGTTGTCGGATTTTTAATATTGAACATATTCTCTCTCAATATTGTAAATAATTGATTTGTCTTATGGGTTGTACTATTGCATTCTGGGTTATATTGGAAATAATAGTCATAACTTCCGTTTTCGGCAGGAAGCACTACGGCTAATACAGCATTTGTTTTACTATTGCCATATTGTCGTGATTGTTCTCTCAATGAATATGATATTTCCCAAGGTATCCACTGGTCTTTTTCTGGCTTGTTTTCTTTCATTCCTTTGGAAATAAAAACAATAGTAACGGAACTATCAAATATTTTATCACCAAGTTTAGAGCCAATAGTTGAATCCGCAAGCGAACTCATATCTTCGCCGTCATTTTCACCTTTGTTAATATGGTCGCTTTTATCTATCTTGTTTTGCAAAATATCAACATAATCACGAACCGTTGTTGGCGACCAAATAGAAGTGCCTTGAAATTGCCGAACTAATCTGTCGGCATATTTATACGAAATAAATATTTTCTTCCCCATCTTTATTTGCAATTTATTGTTATACAATCTTTGAATTTCAGTATCAGACCACCAAACAAAAGCAAAAAAACCACAATACCGTATAGCCAAGCGATTGTTTTTGAAAAAAACACTTTGCAAAAACAATACTGTCCGCCTTGAAATTTTTGTATCGGCATTTCATACAATTTTATTTCCACATCGTTTTTTAATCCTGTTACATTATTGTAAACTCCTCTAAATTTACGCTCTTGCTGCAAATAGTAGGAATCTAAAAGCCAAAATAATATTGTTGGGGCAATCCCTAAAAATACAAATACAGTATTGCTTGTACTTGCATAGATTGCAATTAAAGCAGAAACTATAGTTATTGCCATTCCTTTTATTTGAAAGGAATTTGTGTTCATTCGAGTTATTCCATTTTGAATGAACTCTAAATGTTGTCTTTTTTCTTCGTTCATTGAAGTAGCCATTGTTTTAAATCAATAGTATTTCCGTTTGGAAAAGCAACAACAAAATCATCATCACTCCACGAATATTTTGCAGAAATATATGGATATATTTGCAAATATTCATTTCCTTTCCAATCTACAGAATCATCTTTTAAGGGGAAAAGTGCTATTTTATTGATATACTTGTGAGCATATCCAAAGCCAATTTCCCAATTACACCATTTTGATTCGATAGAGTTATTAGTTGCAAGAAAAACGAACTTGTCATTTTCTTTGATTTTTCGTTTCAACAATGCTGCTGTTTCCCCGCTTGTTTCCTTCGGCATACTGTCGTCCATCCAATCAACATAAACATCAACGCCCATTTTTCGTAACAATACGACAATATTTTCTACATAACTACTATCATTGTGGCTATGTGATAGAAAAATAGAAGTTTTTGAAGAAATTTTGCTACTATAAGACCTTGCTTCACTCAAAATTACAGATTTTTGAGAATAGCCCGCTTTGCTGTTGGCTATACGAGATAATGTGCTTTTTGTGAAAATATCCATAATATTTGCTTTTAAAATAATTACTCTGCAATTTTCTGTAAGTCCACATCTAAGTTACCATTACTAATTCTTCATAATTGTTAGCAGTTTCAGGTGGGTTATAAACTTCGCCATCTTTATAACTGTCATCAGTAAATTCTGATACAGCCCACACCCAAATCACATTGCCTGACATATCTGTAACTTTTTGCGGTCGCAATAATGCACCTGTTGTGTGAATTATGTCTTTACTATTATTCATATATTTGCCTTTCTATAATCTCAATAAGGTTTTTCCCGATATTTTACTTTCCAATATATTCAACATTATTTCCAAATCTACATTTGCCTCTGCTTTCAATCCCAAACATAGGGCAATACCATCAGCATCTGTGCTTGCCCTTTCGTATAAAGACAAGTGAAATTTTGATTTTACAGGAAGTACCCGATAACTGTGAAAATGAAAAGAATCGCCTAATTTTGGCACAGTTGAAATGTGCTCAAATGAAAATTCTTTTTTCATATAATCCATCAGGCAATCCTGCAACACTAATACGAGGTGTTTGTTCAAATTTTCAAACGTTGTTATTTTATGGTGCATTTGGACTAAAATAGTTTTTGCTGTCATCTTCCAATTCATACCAAAAGTGGCATTTTCATCAAAATCAGATTGTTTTAACCCTTTTGACTCTAAAAAAGATTGACGATAGCCCCAAACAGAACCTGTTGTATCTAATGTTTGCAATTCAATTCCTGCAAAATCTTTAACTTTCCCATTTTTCACAGAAGCAAGAACATAATCCACACTTCCACCCGGAATAGATATTTCGGGCAAAATGTGTAATTCATTACCGGGTTCGTGCAAAGTCAATAAATGGCAACAGTCCAAAAATATCTGATTATTTTCCGTCAATCTGTGTGGGCAAATTATCACATTGTTGTTTTCTTTCCCATAAGCAACAGTGCAAGTCCCAATCGAAATTGACGGCTCGCTTTTTCTGACTTTAACGCATTTCTTTTTGATAAACGGACAATGCTGTTTGGCAACAACATTGCTCCATGTCACGTTTTTATTCAATGCGCTTTCGGTAAATAATTCTATGATTTTTTGACTTTCCATATCTACAGTAAATTTAATTGCATTTGCGCGACTCTCTTTTTTGCAATATTAATATATTCTTCCGAAATATCAATGCCTATTGATTTTCGGTGCAAATCATAAGCAACTTTATTCGTAGTTCCTGTTCCACAAAAAGGGTCAAGAACGATACCATCGGGTGGGCAGGTTGCCAAAATTGGAATTTTGCATAAATCTTCGGGGTATACTGCAAAATGCTTTTCTCGATTTTGAGTATCTTCCGGCAATATTTCCCAAACATCAGTAGGCAACGCACCATTTTGGTTGTAAAAAAGGAAATAATAACCTTTTTCTTTCAATTCTTTTGCTCGTCCAGAAACACGTTCAGAATCGGAATGAGTTGCACGTTGCTGATTCCTAATAATCATTCTAAAATCAGGAATTTCGCTGTTTTGTATCTTTTGCAATACTTGTTCCAAATCTCGCATTGCATTGTATTTTTCTTCTTTTGAAAGTGCCGTGGATAATTCTATTTGGCGTTTATAACGAACGCCGCTAACTCCCGAAGACGAAACTATTGCACCATTTCGTACAGTTGTAGTTTGTGGGTTTTGGCGGATTGCATCATCATTGTAATAATAATCCTTGGATTTTACAAAATGGAAAATCATCTCGTGAATATTTCGCAATTTGTCAGACGAACTGTCCATTGCACCTTTGTGCTTGTTCCAAACAACATCATTGCGTAAAATCCAATCTTGCTCGTCCATCATTTTAATGGCTATTCGCCACGGAATACCCTGCAAGGCTTTATTTTTGTAAGTATCGCCAATATTCAGCCAAAATGAGCCTGTGTTTTTCAACACACGTTTGATTTCTTTTGTGATTTCTAACAGATTGGCTATAAAAAGTTCAGGCTTATTTTCTAATCCAATTCCACCATTTTCATAACAACGCTGTCCCCAATAGGGCGGGCTTGTCATACAAAAATCAATGCTTGCAGTCGGAATTTGTTTTAAAATGGTTAATGAATCACCAATATAAAAAGCCGGATAAGTTGATTTCTCTTTTGCAAAATATTCTTTGTAAATCACTGTTCGTACCATTTCATTTTCGTGATTTACAAGAGGTTTTAAATGTTCTTCTACTTCTTTATCATTATCAAAAACTAATAAACCTCTAATTGCCTGACAAACTATTTTCGGGTCGGTGTCGTTCAAAAACTCATAAAGTAGAGGTTTATTCGCACATTTTCGTTGCCTGCCGATTGCAGAAACTATTTCACGCTTTACGCTTGTATCATTCTCGTTTTTATATAAAACAAGCAACGGTTTCGTATCACTTTTTCCATTGAGTTTTGCGATATTTTTAACAGCGTTTAAGCGTACTTGTGCGTGATTGTGTTCCAAAAGACCATACAAGAAATCTGCGTGAAAATCTGCGGGCAGTTGTCCCAAACTTTCAAGCACAAACACAATACTACCCACGTCTTTTTGGGCATTTATCAGGTTGGCAATATCGCCATTACCTCTGTGTTTCAATTCTGTAATATATTCTTTTGTCATCATCTTGTTGTCATTTTACAAAGTGTAAAGGTACTCTTTTTTTTGTGATTACATAGGGTGCAAATGGTTTCCCATCGGAATTTTGTTGATTTCTTTATTTAAACCCTCGCAATAAGAACGGCAAAAATTTTCGCCGCCATCGTCGCCGTCAAAATCGTCAGGCATTGAAATAACAATTTTACTGCGAATATCATATTTTTTGAACGTGTCGCGATCTTTGCGTTCGCAACAACCAACAATGATTTGCCCCGCAACAATGGGGAAAATCTTTTTGCCAATGGCAATATCATCTACTTTGTAGGTATGGCGCGAGCCGTCAAGAAAATATTTGAAAATGGGTGGCGGGGCAGTATTCAGCAAATTACGCAAAGAAACCGTGCCTTGCCGACTGCGGTCAGTTTCGGCAAAGACACTTTTTGTTGTCTGCACAATAGTATTGTCATCGTAATTATAAGCGATTGTATCATTATCATTCGTATCTAACGACAACTTTTTTGTCTTATAACACTGGTATTTACCATTGCCCGACTGTTGTATGTATTCTAAAATTTTACCCATATACAAAAATTCGCGCAAATGTACAAATTTTTTCTTGATTATTAGATAATTATTTTCATTTTTGCCATCAAGGTTTGGTTATCAGAGGTATGTCGTCCATTATAAAACTCGAAATTTTGCAATCAGTGTCCCCTCGTTACTGTCTATGTCGCTTGAACAATGCACTATCGTAACCTGAATGCTAATGTATAAATGGGTTGCACTCTTTTCCGACTTGCCATAACAATCATTCCTTTTTTTTGCCATGATTGCTTCCA
>JAITNR010000013.1 GCA_031290375.1 Prevotellaceae bacterium
GTATGATTCTTAATTTAAAGGCGCAAGAAAAATATGAAGAAATAGAAATATATCATAATCTCTTATTAAACATGGACACCGTATTTGTTTTTAAAGATACTATTCTTACTGCTGGTTATACAGGTGCATTAACTAATATTGGTTATTCTTATATCAAAAGTGAAAAATATGATAAAGCCGAAGATTTATTAAAAAAAACATCCAGTATAATAAACAATGCTCCATCTCATTATTTTTCAAAGACGCAAGTATTACAAGCTATGATTTTATTATACCGATTCCAAGATAAAAATGATAAAGCAGAGGAATTTTATATGCAGGAATTAGATAGATTAAAACAACAATCAGAAGAATTTAATGATATTTTGATATATCATTTACAGTTTGGAGTGACGCTTTTATATATGGGCGATGAGAGTAAGTATGACAAAGCAGAAGAACTAATTAAACAATCAATAGAAATATCAGAAAAATTAATTCAAGAAGCACAAGAAGCATATGAAAAAATATCTGCTATCAGACAGCTTGGAGCATCTTACAAACTATTATCTCAAATTTACAATGAACAAGAAAAATATGATGAAATAATAAATTTAGCACCCAGCGCTCTAAAAATATTTGATAATCTTTCAGAACAAGATTATAATTATAATGAAAATATATTGGCTTTTTTATCTTGTTTAGGTAATTCTTATTATTACAAGGGTAAATATGCAGAAGCGCAAAATTGCTATATAAGAGCTTTGAAAACAATAAGTTTTAATCCCTCATACAACTCTAATAAGGCAATTACTCAAGTAGAGTTAGGTAAATCTTACTATTATACAAATGAATATGAAAAGGCAATAGATTATTTAGATGGTGACCCTGTTTTATTGATATGACATTCTAAAACACTGATTAGCAGGAAGATATGTTTTTTTTATATTTTGGTAAAATATTAATTTTCAGCAACTTACAAAATATATCAATAAAAGATGGACACTGCCGATTATTTATCCGAAGCAAATAAATACTACGAACAAAACAACGAAGAATCGAATCCAAGTATATCATTATTTTTAGGAAGGATTTTTGAGAAATTATCCGACACAACAAATACCGACAAATATTATCTTCAATGTCCTGACTTCGACACTCTATCCCCCAATCCCCATCCCTAAACTGTGTAAAAATGGCACTTTTTGAGTAAAAGTTGTTTTGTAGTGGCTAATTATGCTATATTTCGTGTTTTATGTAAAATAACATCATATTTATTTATTTTTTCAAAAATATTGTATTACCTTTGTAATGTTAAATCATTAAATAAATTTGATTCGATGTTTATCAGATACAGAAAAGTTAAAAACGGCAAGATAAGAATACAAATCGTTGAAAATGAGCGTATTGGCAATTAGATGTTTCTTTCAGGGAGGATGATAGCCGAAAAAGAGAGGGATATGCTGCGCAAAATTTTTCAATGCTCAATCGAATTGCCCTGAATTTAATCAAACATGAACAATCAAAAAAGGGAAGTGTGAAGGGAAAAAGACTCGATGCCGGATGGAATAATGATTATTTATTGAAAATCCTAACTAATTAAGATGCGTTTGCCCTGCCGTCTTTCGGGGTTAATTCTTATTTTCCCGAAAAAAGTTGTAACTTTGCAAACCTTTTAATTTGTTGAAATATAACACAGCAAAGTCAAATTCAATAAAATATATGAACCTACTATCAGCAAGAATACAGAATCTCGCCGAGTCGGAAACGCTGGCGATGTCGCAACGCAGTTCTGAACTCAAAGCATCGGGTATTGACGTGATTAACCTCAGTGTGGGAGAACCTGATTTTTTTACACCGAAACACATCAAAGAGGCTGCAAAAGAAGCTATTGACAGCAATTTTTCGTTCTATCCGCCAGTTTCGGGTTACCTGACTTTGAGAAAGGCAATTTGCAGAAAATTGCTTGAAACAAATCAGTTGCAATATACGCCTGAACAGATTATTTGTTCCAACGGAGCAAAACAGGCGTTGTGTGAAACTCTTCTTTGCCTTATTAATACAGGAGACGAAGTGATTATTCCGGCTCCATACTGGGTAAGTTATATCGAAATGGTAAAACTTGCCGAAGGTAAAGAGGTGATCATCAAGACGGACATAAACAATAACTTTAAGATTACTGCTGAACAGCTTCGTGCAGCTATTACATCCAAAACCAAGGTGTTTATGCTCTGTTCGCCCTCCAATCCTTCGGGTAGCATCTATACGAGGGAAGAACTTTCGGCTCTGGCTGAAGTTCTCAGGGAATTTCCCGATGTGTTTGTGATTTCAGATGAGATTTACGAATATATTTCGTATGTAGGCAAGGTAAGTTCTTTGGCAACTCATAATTTTCTCAAAGATAGAATAGCTGTAATTAATGGAGTATCAAAGGGTTACGCAATGACAGGCTGGCGTATTGGCTGGGTAGCTACTCCTCTGGTACTTGCCAGGGCTATTGCCAAACTTCAAGGGCAATTTACCTCTGCCGCCTCTTCCATTGCCCAAAAGGCAGCCGAGGCAGCTTATTGCGGCGACAACTCTTGCGTTGAACAAATGAGAAAGTCATTTGAAAACCGTAGAAATCTGATTGTAACGCTGGCAAGACAGATACCGGGCTTCGATGTGTTGACACCTGACGGTGCTTTCTACATTTTCCCTGTTTGCAGTTATTATTTTGGCAAAACCACGCCTGAGGGCAAGGTAATTGAAAATTCGAGCGATCTGGCTATGTATCTGCTTGACAATGCACATGTAGCAAGTGTCGGAGGAGATGCTTTCGGAGTAGGGGAGTGCATAAGATTCTCCTATGCCACTTCCGAAGAGTTGATTACAAAGGCGTTTCGCAGAATTGACGGGGCGTTGAGGCAATTGAAATAGCAGCATTATCCTATGACTGACAATTTGGAAACGAGACTTATTGCACGCGGTATAAAACCTACTGCCGTCAGATTGCTTGTTTTCAGAGAAATAAAAGGCTTGAATCAGACGTTTTCGTTGCACAGTTTGGAGGCACGCTTGCAGACGGTTGATAAATCGACCCTGTTTCGTACGATTCTGCTTTTTCACCGTCATCACCTTATTCACAGCATTGATGACGGTTCGGGGGCAATAAAGTATTCGCTGTGTTCGGACGAATGCAACTGCGAAATTGAGGATTTGCATCCGCACTTCTATTGTGAAAAGTGCAAAAAAACCTCTTGCCTGACGCAGACCCAAATACCCAAAATTCAACTTCCGAAAAACTATGTACTTTCGAGCATTAACTTTGTGTTGAAAGGATATTGCAACAACTGTAAATAGTGGATCGCTTCAATGTCCAATCCTTTCAAATTCAGTCAATTTTCAATAAAACAGGAGAAAAGTGCGATGAAGGTCGGCACGGACGGTGTGCTGCTTGGAGCATGGTGTGAGGTGCATAATGTCAAAAATGCGTTAGATATTGGTTGCAGCACAGGGCTGATTGCCTTGATGGTTGCTCAAAGAAATCGAAATTGTAGTGTTGATGCTGTGGATATTGATAAAAATTCGGCTGATGAGGCAAAATTTAATGTGGGAAATTCGATTTTTAACAGTAGAATTTGTGTCTATAACTCTTCAATCCAATATTTTACGCAAGACTGTATAAAAAGGTACGACTTGATTGTGTCGAACCCGCCATACTTTGTTAATTCCCTCAAAAGTCCGGACGCGAGCCGCTCAACTGCTCGACACAATACCGATTTGACGTACAATGAACTTTTTGTTTGTGTAAAAAAACTTTTGGTATAAGCGTTTAAGTCGCCCAAGTTAATGTATTGATTTATAGCCTAATTGGTTTATTCAGCACCATTCTTTTTATGAGTAAATCGAAGATTGACCCCATAAATGCCCG
>JAITNR010000018.1 GCA_031290375.1 Prevotellaceae bacterium
CACGATTTGCGCATGCAACCTGTCTTTCACTGGACTGCAAACAGGATACTCTCTCACATAGCCGTTTGTTTTGTGGCATTTTCGCTGATACGTTTTTTTGCAACATATCATCAGAACCGAGACCAAAGAACGTTTTTCGGCAGCACGAATCAGCGAAGAACTGTGGTCTGTACAGGAAAGTATCCTTATTGACCCGAAAAAACAGAAACGATACGTTTTGCCTGCCAAAACGTCAAAAGACACACAAACAATATATCAAGCAATGAAAAAACGCCGAAGTTTAGTGCCTTATCAATTACTCGAAAATTAAAAAGTGTAGTGGCTCGCTGTTTTGGTAAGTCATTGAATAATAGTGCTTTGTGATTTTTGACCGTAGAAGTCAGGTTAAAAAGCAAATTGCTGTTATACTTCTGCATAACAGCAATTTGCTTTGTTTTTTTTTGTGGGCGTTGAGGGATTCGAACCCCCGACCCTCTGCTTGTAAGGCAGATGCTCTGAACCAGCTGAGCTAAACGCCCGAGTTTTTTTAGACTACAAAGGTAATACTTTTTTTTTATTTAGCAACACTTTTTTTTCGTAAAAAATGTTTTTTTCTATCATTAACCGAAAAAACTTTGAAGAACTTGTTCTTTATTATTTATAATTGATTGAAATACAATTATTTATCTAATTATCAAATAACATGTGAGAAATAAAAAAAAAGTCTTAATTTTGTCTTTGATTGAAAAAATAAATACCTGTACTTTGTAATTTACTCATAACTGACAAAAATTTATGCAAAACATTAAACCTCTTATCGGAATTTCTGCCAATTACAAGGAAAATAGTTCAATGTTGGCGGAAAATTATTATAAATCGGTGATTGCTGCGGGTGGCTTGCCTATGATTATTCCCGTTATGCAAAATCCTGTTGTCATTGATGAAATATTGCAAAAAATTGATGGACTGATAATTAGTGGAGGTGGGGACATTGATGCAAAATATTTTAACGAGGTACCAATACCAGAAAGTGGCGAGGCAAACCATTTTCGAGACGAATACGATGTAGCCCTTATCATTGCTGCGGCTCGCAGGCAAGTGCCTATGTTTGGGATTTGTCGCGGAATGCAGGTTATAAATGTGATCTTTGGAGGCTCTATGTATCAGGATATTAAGGCTCAATATGACGGTTTTTCGCTCAATCACAGTCAAGCAGAGGCGCGAAACATAACCACGCAAACGGCAATGATTAGAGACAATACGCTCTTGGCAACAATTGCAGGTACAGACAATTTGGCTATAAATTCCTTTCATCATCAGTCGGTAAGGCGTATTGCAAACGGATTTCAGGAAGTTGCCTTTACATCTGACGGCATTTGCGAGGCTATTGAGAGCGGATTTTATGATGTTTTTGGTGTTCAGTGGCATCCAGAACATCTTACGGCGGAAAGTCAAGCACATAAAAATCTTTTTGAACATTTAATTTATTTGGCAAGAATATTTAATAGAGCAAAAAATATTCATAAGAAATATTATTCTGTTGATTCTCACTGTGATACGCCAATGTTTTTTGACTATAAAATTGACATTGGAACAGATAATGACCTGTTTACTATTAATCCGAAAGACTTGGGGGCAGATGATGAAGACTATGACCTGCCTTACAAAATAAAGGTTGATGAGCCGAAAATGCGACAGGGCTTACTCGATGCCGTTTTTATGGTTGCATACCTTCCGCAAAAAGAGTTGGACGAACAAACGTTGAAACTTACAGCGGAAAAAACGGAATCAATTCTGCAAAAAATCATTTTTCAAGCAAATCAGCATTTTGACACTCTGAAAATTGCGAAAAATCTTAACGATTTAAAAATTGCAAAGCAGGAGGGTAAAAAAGCAATATTTTTAGGTATCGAAAACGGTTACAGTCTGGGAAATGATTTGAAAAATATAGAAAGATTTTACAATCTTGGAGTTCGTTACATCACGCTTTGCCACAATGGCGACAACCTGATTTGCGACTCTGCCTCCAAAACAGCACATACAAACAACGGACTTGGCGAATTTGGCAAAAGCGTTGTAAATGAGATGAACAGGCTTGGCGTTATGATTGACATTTCTCATTCGGGCGAAAAGACTTTTTGGGATGTAATAAATCTTTCTACAAAGCCGATTGTTGCCTCACATTCGTGTGCCCGTGCATTGTGCGACCACCCTCGCAACCTCACAGACGAGCAATTGAAAGCACTTGCCTCAAAGGGCGGGGTATGTCAGATTTGCCTGTACAAAAATTTCTTGACCGCTTTGCCTGCCGCTTCTGTGGATACGGCAATGGAACACATCAACTATATTGTTCAACTCGTTGGTGTTGATTATGTCGGCATTGGTAGCGACTTTGACGGTGGCGGTGAAATTTTCGGTTGCACCGCTGCAAACGAGTTTGTGAACATCACCAAAGCCCTTATCAAAAACGGCTACAGCGATGAAGATATTGGCAAAATTATCGGTGGAAATTTTATGAGGGTTTTGTCGGAACAGGGCTTTTAGCACGCAAATGACGCAGATTTTTATTGTGTTTATTGTCAATAAATTATGCAAATTACAGATTAAAAGATGCTGTCCGTAGGACAAAAATAATGAATAATGAACAATGAACAATGTGAATTATGGGTTGAAAAATACTGTCCGTAGGACAGAATGTTAATAACCGTAAGTGAAACTTACGGCTGAAAACTACCGATACCTCAACCCGTA
>JAITNR010000058.1 GCA_031290375.1 Prevotellaceae bacterium
AAGCGTAGATAATTCATAATTCATAATTATTTTCACGGTATTCGCCGAGTATCTTGAAGTCTTTGGTTAGGGGGCGGATGGCGTCCAATCCCTGTTTGTATTTCAGCAGGTTTTTGAACGTCAAATCCACGTAGAAAGGGTATTCCCATTCGCGCTCCAAAATTGGTAGCGACTGAATTTTAGTGAGATTAACTTCGTAGAACGATAAAATGATTAACACTTTTGACAAACTCCCTTCGGTGTGCGGCAACGTAAACACTACCGACGATTTGGTGTGTTCCGTATCCTTCACCAATTCTTCGGCAAGCCAGCGGGTGGCAATCAGCAGGAAACGGGTGAAATTGCGTTTGTTGGTTTCGATGCCTTCCGCCAGCACATTCAGTCCGTAGAGTTCGGCGGCATAACGGCTGCAAATAGCCGCATGTCCCCGCAGGCGGTTCGCGGCAATATTGCTTGCGCTGAGCGCCGTATCCTCTTCCTCTACAATCTTTATGTGGGGCAGCGTTTGCAGGTATTCGGCGCACTGCATCAGTGCTATCGGGTGCGAATTTACTTCGGTAATGGCGTCCGGCGAGTTGCCGTGCAAAGCGGCAAAGCTGTGGGTGATGTGTATTTTCTGCTCCCCAATCACCTGCAAATCGCTTTCCCTGATTAGCTCGTGGTTTTGCAGCAGGCTGCCGGCAATGGTGTTTTCAATAGCCATAATCCCGATGACGGTCGGGTCTTTTTTTACGGCGGCAACCACGTCTTTAAACTGGTTGCAGGGGAGAATATCAATTTCTTCGCCGTAGTTTTCCTTAAAATACCTGCGGGCGGCAATCTCGTGGTATGCGCCTTTTACTCCCTGAATAGCGACTGTTTTCATTTTATATTTTCCTTTTCAAAAAAAATCCCGTCATCGCTGACAGGATTTTATGCTATTTGTTGTTTTCGTTTTATCGTATCATACAAATCCTGCCCTTACTTTTTGCTAAAGTAAAAATACCGGAAAGAATATGTATAATAATATCGGTTCATTAATATCGGTTTTTTATAAATCCGCTGCAAATGTACGACTTTTTTTTGAATGGGCAAAAAAAAGTCTAAATGTGTCAACTTTTTTGAAAAAGAGGAAGATTTTATACAACTTACAAGGCAATAGCCACTTCAGTGTACTTGTTTAGCAGAACTTTAGAGCGCGGAGCACGACTTTTGGAACAAAATGTACGCTCTTTTCTGCAATTTGCAGGAAAAATAAACAACGGTATCCGCGACACTATTAAAAGCAAGCCGCACATGTTCTTAGCGTTCAATAATGGAATTGCAGCGACTGCCGACCATTTATATTTAGACGAAACAAAGCATTATATTAAGAAAATAAGCACTTTTGCTATTAAGCCTTTTCCCTACTTATTCATCACACATTTCATTCATTTACACCGTTTTTTCGATGTTCCAAACAAAAGCACGGACGCCGACTTCGGGGTTTCTGTGGTCAAGACGGCGGACAACCTTGAGCAGTTCATCTACCTTTTCATCATCTACAACAGCCATAACAGCTGAGTTCATCTCTGGCCATGTGTGAGTACCTCTACGTGGTTCGCCTCCGTTGGTGCCTCTGCCCTGAACATGCTCAAAAAGCGTAAAGCCCATTATATTAAGTTGATCAAGCATATATTCCACTCTTTCGGTGTTAGCTTGATTGAAGACTATAAAAACTGATTTCATTTTTTTTTTAAATATTATATATTAAATAACAGAAATTAGACGGAGCGAAGTGAAAAAAACGCACTTCGCCCGCCGTAATTCACACTAAATTATTCTTCATCTCTAATTTGCATAAAGATAAATTCTTTTCTTTCCTTTTCGATTTTATTTCTTTCGCCGTGACGGGAAATAGTCGCATAAAGCACAGGCACAATCAGGAGGGTAACTATCGTTGAAAAAAGTATTCCGCCAATAACCACTATTCCAAGTGGCACCCACATTTCAGAGCCTTCCGATGTACTCAAAGCCATTGGCAACATACCGAGTAGCGTGGTCAATGAAGTCATAAGCACGGGACGCAAACGTGAAGCCCCTGAAATAGCAATAGCCTCTTTGAGTTCGTGCCCTCTTTCTCTCATAAGGTTGATGTAATCGACTAATACGATACCGTTTTTCACCACAATACCTACAAGCAATATCAAGCCGAGAGAGCCTACCATATCCAAATCCCTGCCGCTTAGCAGCAGAGCAAAAAACGCCCCGGCAAAAGCAAACGGAATTGAACCGAACATAATCATAAACGGTTTTGAAAACGACTCAAACTGCGATGCCATTACCACATACACCAGCAACAAAATCAATACAACAAGCGTTCCCATATCCTTCATCATTTCCATTGTGTCTTCGTAGCCGCCGCCAATATCAACCAATACGCCCTGCGGTACTTTAATCGAACCGATTTCCTTATTGATTTCACCTGCAAGAGTTACAAGCGACATATTTACAGGATAAACCGAAACGGTTACATAACGCTGGCGACTCTTACGTTCGATAGTGGGAGGAGTCCAGTATTCATCAACGGAGGCAAGTTCTTTGAGTTTTATCATTGAGCCTGTCGGGGTTGGAAGAGACAATTCTTCGATATCGGTAATTGAATTTCTAAACTCTTCCTGAAGACGAACAACTATATCATATTCATCACCGTCTTCCTTTAGGAACCCTGCAGCAAAGCCATTAACACGATTTCTCACATACATAGCCACAGTCTGTGATGTCAGACCACATCGGGCAAGTTTTTCCTTGTCAAAGTTGATTTGAAGTTCCGCTCTGTCTTCTTCTCTGCTGACAATTATATTTCTTGCACCCTTGATACTTTTAACTTTTTGTTTAACCTGCTCAACAACCGTATTGGTAGCAACAAAATCGTAGCCATAAACTTCTATGTCCACAGTCGAGCCGCCTCCGCCCCCAAATCCGCCTTGAGTAGTTACACTGTAATTGATAACCTCGTGGCGTTTATCAAGATAATTTCTGAAAATTTCGGCAATTTCAAATACCGAACGTTTTCTATGATGTTTTTCAGGGAAACGCATCATTACGGCAATCTTGTTATTGGTTGTCTGCGACATCAGGGCTGACCAGCCTGCATTATCACCTGCCCCTGTTGATGTAGAAATTATTTGAATTTCGGGAGCAAGTGCCACAAGGTCGGTTTCAATCTCTCTGGCTGTTCTTATCGACTCTTCAACTCTTGTGCCGCGCTGCAATTCGATAGACATACTCATTTGACCATTATCCTGTTCAGGCATAAAATTCATACCTATCGTACCGTTGAAGACAGGGATAAATGAGCCTGCCACCACTAAAATTGCAACAAGTCCAACCACAAGTTTATTGTTAAGGCAAAATCTTAGAAGATTGGCGTATCCGTTATCAAGTTTATCAAGCAAAGAAAGTATGTATTTGTCATACCAGCCTGTTGATATTTTTACCTCTTCGAGTTCTCCCTTTTCGTTGATAATAAGTTTTTTGGAACGCAGCAACATTGAGCTTAGGGTAGGAGTGAGCGAAATAGCTGCCAGTGTAGAAATAACGATAGTTATCGAAACTATCCATCCCAATTCCTTGAACATAATTCCTGCCTGTCCGCCAAGCATTGTCAGTGGCATAAACACAGCAATAATCACTAATGCAGAGGCTATAACCGACACCCAAACTTCGTTGGTGGCATAGACAGATGCTTCTCTGGGACGCGAACCTCTTTGGATGTGCCGCATTATGTTTTCCAAAACCACAATGGCATCATCTACAACCAGACCTATCGCTATTGTTAATGAACTTAATGAAATGATATTTAACGAACTGCCTGCAACATAAAGGTAAATGAATGCACCAATTAAAGATACAGGTATCGTAAGAACAACGATAAGCGAAGCTCGCCACCTGCCTAGGAAAAACAGCACCACAAGCATCACAAATATGAAAGCGTAGAAAATTGCCTCAGACAAACCGTTGATTGAATTGGTAATATTTTCAGAACCGTCTCTTATCACCTTAATTTTAATATCAGGGGGCAAGGCTTTCATAATCTTAGCCATTTCTTTTGTCACATCCCTACATATTTGAACGGTATTTGCACCTGTCTGTTTCATTATTACAAGTCTTGCACCGTCTTTTCCGTTGATTTTTTCGTCAAGAGTAACATCTCGGATAGTATCCCTTACTGTTGCCAGATCTTTCAAAAACACCTCTTTACCCATTCGGTTGGCAACCACAATTTCGTTGATTTCCGAACTTTCAATATATTCGGACTGAACCCTGAGTTGATACTGCTCTTTGCCCATTTTTACAGAGCCAGATGCAAGGTCGAGGTTATTAGATGCTATTGCCTGACCGATTTGTTCCACCGAAAGTCCGTAAGCATCAATTTTGTTCTGGTCAAGGTCTATATAAACATAACGTTCGGGAGCACCCGAAACGGAAATGTTGCCAATTCCATTAACTCTGTTGAGAACATTTACTACATTGTTCTCCATTATTTTGTCCAGTCCCGAGTAACTCTCATCGGCAGTTACGGCATAGACCATAATGGGAAAACTTGCAGTGGAGAACTTGAAAATCATAGGTTTTGAGCAGCCGTCAGGCAGATTGTCATAGACCATGTCTATTGCCGAACGAACATCATTTACAGCCTCATCTATGTTGCTTCCCCATTCAAGTTCAAGCGAAACTACTGATATGTTGTCCTTTGACTGAGAACGAATCTCTTTCAAGCCATCAACGGCATTGAGACTGTTTTCGAGTATTTTTGAGACATTTGTTTCTATTTCCGATGCATTGGAACCGGGATATGTGGTCATAATGGAAACGTATGGAATTTCCATTTCTGGAAACTGGTCAATGGGAAGCCTCGAAAATGAGTACATCCCAAATATCACCACTGCCACAAATATCAAAATTGTGGTTATGGGTTTATTTATCGCTGTTTTGTATATTGCCATATTTTTGTTTATGAAATTTTATTAATGAATTTATTTTTCTACGTTTAATTTAACTCCATCTACCAATCTGGCTTGTCCCATAATTACAAGTTTATCGCCCTCTCTGATGCTGTCTGAGAGAATCTCAATTTGGTCGTCAAACCTTTGCCCGAGTCTGACACTGATGCGCTTAGCCACGCTGTCGGAAGCAACAAAAACGTATCGGTCGTTTGAGCCTTGCTGCTTCAATACTGCCTGATAGGGCACAATTACAGCCTCAATTTTGCCAAGCGACAGAGTAGTGCGAACAAACATTCCGGGACGAAGTTTTTCGCTTGCATTCGGAATAACAAGCTTTGCCTGAAAAGTATGCGTTTGAGGGTCAATGGTTGGAAAAACCTCTTCGATTTTTCCATTAAAAATTTCATTCTTGTAGATGTCGCACAGAATATCCAGCCCCATTCCTTTTTTTACTTTCGGGAAATAGGATTCGGGAATATTTACATACGCTTTTAGCTTTGACAGTTGCGTAAGTACAAGTACGGGCAATTGTGGAGAATAAAGCTCACCATCTTCGAAGTTTTTTGTGGCAATAACACCGGGGAAAGGGGCTTTGACAAAGGTGTTTTTTTGAAGAAAATCTACCTCTTCCTGCAACTGACTGTATTGTGTTTGCGTCTGGTCATACACCTGTTGAGTGATGTTTCCCGATTTATACAGAGTTTCAACTCTGCCGAGCTCTACTCCAAGATTGCTGAGGGCAAGTTTTTGAGTGTTGAGCTGTGTCTGGTCCATTCGCACCAACAGTTGTCCCTGCTGCACTCTGGCTCCCGGTTCAACGTAGATATGCTCGATTGTACCCTGCACCGAAGGAGAAACATTCTGCGTTTCATAACCCTGCAAGGTAGTTGAATATTCCACATCTCGCGTGATCACACTCTTTTCAAGCGTTTGAACCTTAACATTTTCTTGTGTTTCCAATGTCTTTTTGTTCTCTTTTTTATTCGAGCAACCCGATAATATCATAGTCAGGGCTGCAAACATTATAACCGTTTTTTTCATATTTTTTAATATTATTATTTTGATTACTAAAAGTATTTATTATTTATTTAACAGGTTTCTAAGTTCAATTTGAGCATTCACCATATTGACAAGTGCTTGAATATAACCGTTTTGAGCGGAAACCATATCTGTACTTGCCTGTGTTACTTCGAGGCTTGATGCACGTCCGTATTTGAATTTTTCCGAAATATTATCGAATACTCTCTGCGATACTTCGCTGTTTTGCTTCTGAATTTGAAAACTTTCGTAGGTGGACGACAGATTGTATTTGAGTTGCCTGTCCTGCATTTTTAGCCCTTCTTCCGCATCAAGAGTAGTGTTAAGCGTTTTTTTGTGTTCAATAACCTTTTCGGCAATGCTTTGATGTACCCTGCCCGAAGTAAATAAAGGCACTGAAACCCCAATGGCAAAAACGTGTGGCGGGGTGTTCGACATCAACGGGGCACCACCAAAATACTGCACATCCGAATATTTGTAACCCAGTGTCAGACTTGGTGAATAGCCCATTGCGGCAAGTGCTATCTGCTTTTTTGACAACTCCTTGTTTTTCTGTAAAAGTTGATAACTGTAGTTGTCGCTTGGTTTAAAATCCGTTCTAATCAGCGACAACGCGGTTTCGGCATCGGTCAGATTGTCAATGTCGTCTGTAAGAAGAAGTTGTGTGTCCATATCAACGCCCAGAAACAGTTTTAGCGAGTTATAAAGCACCTCCAAATTCCGCTTCGCCGAGTTCATGGAGTTCTCTATATTGAGAACCTGAATGTAAATTTTATCGGCATCGGTCTTTTCCATAACTCCTGCATTAACCGCATTTTGAGTCATTTGATAAATTCTGTTAATGTTAGTTTTGTTGGCATCAAGCAACTCCACGGTTCTTTCCATAGCCAAAGCCGACATATATAGTTGAGTTGTGTTTGAAACGGTTGTCTGTTTGGTCTGTTTTTTGGAAATATCCGACATTTTAACTGCAATGGTGTTTAGCATTGCACCAACAATTTGAGAACCACTGATTTGCAATCCGGCAGTAATGGAAAAAGTGCCTTGATTGGGTAAGGTGGTTTGCATGCCTCCGAAAGATGCTACGTAGTCCATAAAATTGTTGTAGTCGTATGCGGCGTTCACTTGTGGCAACATGGATGCTATGGTTTGCCACCGTACCGCTTCGGCTTTAAGCACGTCCAAATCGGCATTTTGCATTGTACGGTTATGCCTTAGGGCATACTCTTTTGCTTGCTGCAAAGTAAGGTCCAGGGTAGATACCTGAGCCGTCAAACTTAGCGAAATAAATGTTATAAAAGATATTAAACCAACTTTTTTTATCATTTTTATTTTAGTTTTTAAATTATTCATTTCTTTTTTCTAAATAATATTTCAGTCCCTCTTCATTACACAAAATTCTGATAACAGCGTCCGTAATAAACCCCATCAAATAGGAGCATGAAATCCGCTTTTTTTTGACAAATATCAATTGTGCAAAATGCGTGAAAACATTGCTGACAAGTTGCGGAGTTAAATCCATATCAATATCTGTACGAAAAACACCCTGACTTATTCCATTATTGATAAAATCCAAACTGAAATTAACCGAGTCGTTTTTTGTTTGCTGACAGTGATTTTCGTAAATTTTCGGATAATATTTGGTTAAGTCATAATGAAAATGAAACTTTTTTTCTTCAACGTGTTGTTTGATTTTTTGATTTGCTTTTAACATCAAATCAATGATATTCATATTCTTATCAATAATCATTTGTTGTTTTTTGTCTTTACGAATTTGTAGCAGGATACCTTCAACAAGTTGCTCTTTTTTCTTAAAAACGGAATAAAAGGTTTTCTTTGATATCTGCATTGCATTGCAAATATCATCAATGTTGACCCTTTTTACTCCATACTCGAAGAATAAAGGCTTCGCTGTTGCCAGAATTTTTTCCTTCAAATCCATTTTTTAGCAAATAAAAACTTTATTTTACCTCATATCATAAAAACGCTGCAAAGGTAATATCTTTATTTCATATATTTGCTGTTTTTAATGTTAAATAAACTTAAATATTAAAATATAACATATAAACTATTGATTATCTGCAATAAACAGGAAACTGAAAAATTTTAAAAGTTTTTGGGTGGGAATATTTTGGGTGTGGAAAATTGAATAAGCCAAAACGGAGCGGGCAATGAAATAGAAAGCTCTCAGGTAAATCTTTCTGACTTGCAGTCTATTTATAAAAATCTTGCAATTGAAAACAGATTCCCACCGGATCCAGACATTGAAGACAATTCCCATCCGGACCATAGCAAGGGGACTGACGCGAAGGACACTAATATCGTCTGGGCGGGGGAATCTTCTGACAACCTTATTTCTGCCATGCAGGCTAACGCCGAAGATGCGCCTGTTTGGGAGCTCACGCCGGAAAACTGGTATGCAGAATTTGGCGAGAGCGGTATGGTAGGAACTCCAATTGGCGATGTTAAACTTTGCGCGTTATAATTTTGTGCATTAAAAAAGAATAAGCATCTTTGCAAAACTTCTCAAGGTAATGCGCTATGCTTATTCCAATGAACTTATCCGAAGAAGAAATTCGTGTACTAAATTCAGATGCATATTATCCGGAAGAAAATTAAGTTGGTACGCAAAAATTTATGTAAATTTGCATCCGCAATTTTTTTTATTTAAATCATTAAAAATGTTTGAAGAAGAGATACAACGCAGGCGAACTTTTGCAATAATTTCGCACCCCGATGCAGGGAAAACCACCTTAACGGAAAAAATGCTGCTTTTTGGAGGAGCAATTCACGTGGCAGGAGCAGTAAAATCGAACAAAATCCGCAAAACAGCCACTTCCGACTGGATGGAAATAGAAAAACAACGCGGAATTTCGGTAGCAACTTCCGTTATGGGCTTTGAGTATAACGGCTTTAAAATAAATATCCTGGACACACCGGGACATCAGGATTTTGCCGAAGATACTTTTCGCACTCTTACAGCGGTTGACAGTGTTATTATCGTTGTTGATTCGGCAAAAGGTGTTGAGGTTCAGACACGTAAATTGATGCAGGTTTGCCGAATGAGAAAAATACCCGTTATGATTTTTCTTAACAAAATGGACAGAGAGGGTAAAAATACGTTTGATTTGCTTGACGAACTTGAAAAAGAGTTGCAGATTGCGGTTTGTCCACTCAGTTTCCCAATCGGAATGGGGCAAACTTTCAAAGGTGTTTATAATATTTTTGAAAAAAACTTAACTCTCTATTCGCCTAATAAGCAGACAATTAGCGAAAGTATAAAGTTTGAAGATATAAATTCACCCGAACTCGAAAATCAAATTGGCTTACAGGCAACACAGTTGCGTAAAGATTTGGAACTCGTTGAGGGTGTTTATGACGAGTTCAGGCTTGAAGATTATCTTTCGGCTACGGTTGCTCCCGTGTTTTTCGGCAGTGCGTTAAACAATTTTGGTATCCGCGAATTGCTTGATTGCTTTTTGCATATCGCACCTTGCCCTTTGCCAATTGAGGCTGTTGAACGGAAAGTAGTACCTGTGGAAGAAGATTTTTCGGGGTTTGTCTTTAAAATTCACGCCAACATGGATCCAAATCATCGCTCAAGTATCGCTTTTGTAAAAATTTGTTCAGGCAAATTTGAGCGAAATTCGCATTACCTGCACGTGCGTTTGGGCAAACAGCTGAAATTTTCTTCGCCCACTGCCTTTATGGCTCAGAAAAAAGAAACTGTTGATGAGGCTTTCGCAGGTGATATTGTGGGGTTGCCCGATACGGGAAACTTCAAAATAGGCGATACGCTAACAAAAGGAGAAAACCTGCATTTCAAGGGATTACCCTCTTTTTCACCCGAAATGTTCAAGTACATCGAAAACGCCGACCCGATGAAGTCCAAGCAGTTGAACAAAGGTATAGAGCAACTTATGGGAGAGGGGGTGGCACAACTTTTTACTCATCAAAACAATGGCAGGAAAATTATAGGAACAGTCGGACAATTGCAGTTTGAGGTGATTGAATATCGGCTTCTGCACGAATATGGTGCTCAGTGCCACTGGGAAGGATTGTCGCTGTACAAAGCGTGCTGGATAGAGTGCAGCAACGAAGTGGAACTCGAAAACTTCAAACGAAGAAAGTTTCAATATATGGCAAAGGATATTCACAACAGAGACGTTTTTCTTGCCGAGTCTGCCTACGTAATGCAGATGGCACAAAGCGATTTTAAAGAGATAATATTTCATTTCAACAGCGATTTTTAGTTGCTTATGAGTTTTTTGCAAAGTCTAAAACTCAACTCAACTCCAAATATAGAAAATAATGGAAACACGAATAGACAAATTTCTTTGGGAGGTACGGCTCTACAAAACACGCTCACAAGCGGCGGATGCGTGTAAAAAAGGGCATATTTTTGTCAATGCAACAGGAGCAAAATCTTCCAAAATGGTGAAAGAAAACGATGATATTCAAATAAAAAGAAATCCTGTTGTCTATTCTTTTAAAATTTTGAGGTTGCCGACAAGCAGGCTTGGGGCAAAACTTGTTGAAAACTACCTGCTTAATACTACCTCACAGGAGCAGTTGGCTCTGGTTGAAGTGCTTAAAATAGACAGAAAAAAACAGCGTGCCAAAGGGCTTGGACGACCAACCAAAAAAGAACGGCGCGATTTGGAAGAATTTACTTTTTTTGATGAAGAATAAATGGTTGAAATAGGAAATACAATAGTCAGTTTTGAACTTTTTGAGCAGATGTTTTGCTGTGATTTACAGCAATGCAAGGGTTGCTGTTGCGTTGAGGGCGATGCAGGAGCACCGCTTGCAAAGTCGGAAATAGAAAAAATCAACGAAATTTTGCCCAAACTTTTGGATTTTTTAACCCCAAAAGCAAAAGAAGTAATTGAACGGCAAGGAATTTCATATATTGACCTGCAAGGTGAGGACGTAACGTCACTTGTTGATGGCAAAGAGTGTGTTTTTGCATATTTTGAAAATGAAATTTGCCTTTGTGCTTTAGAAAAGGCTTGTAACAAGCATATTACAGACTTTCCAAAACCGATTTCCTGCCATCTTTATCCTGTGATAATTGACCAATATGACGACTTTGTCGCTGTTAATATTCATCATCATACTTTGTGCCGAAGTGCCGAAATATGTGGCAAAACCAACAAAATCCACCTTTACAAATTTCTAAAAAAACCTCTAATCCGCCGTTTCGGTACCCATTGGTACGCCGAACTCAAACGAGCCGCCGAAGCATATTATCAAGAGTTTGGATAATAATGAAAAATGAAAAATTGAAACCGTTTAATTTTGGTTATGATATAATTGATAGGCGAGCTAAGAATTTCCCTGACCAAACGGCTGTTGTCTGGCATTCGCCGAACGGTTTTGCACTGGAAATTTCAAATGCCGATTTGCATCATCACAGCGATGTTACGGCATACTATCTCAGACGGCTTGGAGTAGGGCAGGGTAGTGTGATTATGCTCTACGGGCTGGAAAAGGCGTTTGAGCTGACCACAGTACTTACCGCTCTGCATAAACTCTGTGCAGTGCCCGCGTTCGATTTGCAAACAGAGGCAATAAAAAACAGTAATTCTCTTGAAGCGTATTCGATTATTGCCAACAATAATTCCCCTGTCATTCAACAGGTTAATAACAACAGGCATCAACTTTTGACCGTAGAACTTTTAATCAACACAGGCAACCCGTGCCCTGACTACTGGCTCGATTTACACACGGGCGCGAGAATGGCGAAAACTTTCAAACCTGTAGAAAAAATACCAAAAGACAGGACGTCTTTAATAATTATCGACACAGAACCGATTTTTTTCAACGAAAAATATCCCCTGACAACCACCACCAACTACCTTTGGGACAAATTTTACCGAACAATGACAGAAGGAAAAGTATTTGATTTTTGACCGATTTTTTTTGCAAAAAAAAATCAGTCAAAAATCTGCTTTATAATTCCAATAGATTTGACAGAGCCAAATTCTGGCAAATGAAGTTGCAAAAAAAGCATAATTTGCTCCAAAATATGCTGTCGTTGCTCTCTGGAAAGTTTCAAAAGATACATTGTCTGATAGTTAAACCGAAGAATTAGCAGGAAATTAACTGTTTGTTCTTCAGACAAAAAAAACGGGTGCAGTGGTTTTTCGAGGCAGAGACAACCGTTTTTCAAATCAAAAAAAGTTTTCTTTTGGTTTGAAAAATTTTCAACATTAGGGTAAAAACCGAGATATTTACTTAGTTGCAACAGAAACAACAGATGAAAATTGCCTGTTCCTTTATCACAGTTGTCAAAAAACTCAATCGAGGAAACCAGAAAATCAAAGAGCACCTTGTCTGAATGCTGTACTTTGAGCGTTCTGTAAAGCACTTCCGAAAGAAAGAGCGTTATACTGCTTTTTATCGAATTGAAAGGAATTGAGTTAAAAATAAGCGAAGGCGAACACTCTTTGACGTACATCATTGTGCTTTGAGGTTTGCCGTGCAGCACCAAATCAAGCACGGAAAACGGCTGTAAAAACGTTGCCCTCATCACACTGCGTCTGCTGCCCGAACGCACAAAAACCGAAATCCGTCCCTCTTGCCGAGTGTAGAGATGAGCAATAACACCGCTGTCAGAGTAAGGAATATGATGAAGTACAATCGCTTGTGTTTTGACAGACATTTACAGGAAAGGGTTGTTTATTTTTTCGTTGCCGATTGTGGTTGTTTTGCCGTGTCCGCTGTAAACTACCGTGTTGTCGGGCAAAACAAGCAGTTTGGCACGAATGCCGTCAATGAGCTGGTCAAAATTTCCACAGGGCAAATCAGTTCGTCCTATGCTGTCTGCAAAAAGCACGTCGCCCGAAAAGAGCACTCCATCGGTTTGGCAGTAGAAACAGAGACTTCCCTGCGAATGCCCCGGCACGTAAATCGCCTTTAAAGAAGTGTTGCCAAATGTGATTTCGTCATTTTCCTCAATATAACCGCCAAGTTTCTGAGCCTGAACTGCTTTGGGTATTCCAAAAATCATCGCTTGAGCCTGTAGTTGATTGACTTTATGCTCATCTGCCCTGTGTGCCTTGGGCTCGATGCCGAACGTTTTGGCAGCAAAATGGTTCCCAAACTGATGGTCGAGATGCAGATGAGTATTAATCAATTGCGTTATTGTAAGTTGATTTTCTTCTACAAATTTTTTCAGTTCACTTTCTTCTTTTTCATAAAGGCAGCCGCAATCAATTAGCGCAGCCTGACGGGTTTGGTCAAAAGCCACATAAGTATTTTCCATAAAAGGATTGAAAACAAAAGTTTTAATATTCATTTTTACAGCGTTTTTTTATTTACAAATTTAGCGTTTTTTTTGTAATTGTATGACAACAATTCACGATTGTTGGTAGATAATTCGTCCTTATTTTATAAGTATTAATAATCAATAAATTATCTAATTTTTATGCAAATATATTGCAAATATAAAGTAAGATTTTTAGACGGTTAGGAAGTGATATTTACGCAAAAGTAAGGAAAATATATTTTCAGAATTTCAACTTCCATTTCAGCACAAAATAAATGCCAACAAATAAAAGAATTGCAAGGGAATTCGTCCGCACCACACTTGAAAATTCTGCCAACTTGAGAGTGGAGCTTTGACTTCTTTAACCACTTCAACCGGATACGGAACGCGGATTGTATCGCATTTGAAAATTGAATCACGAATGATTCTGTCTTTGTACAAATACTGGTACCGCTCAAAAAATATGGTGTCGGCAGTTTGTTTGACAAAAATAGAATCGTAGCGAAAAATTGAATTGCGAACAAAGTTATTGCGGTATTCTGTTTTCGTGCTTTCAAGCGGAATGTATTGTACGGTTTTAAGCCAAAATAACTTGGTGATTTCGTGATTGTGAGGCGGGTAGCCGAAACTTGTACAGGTTATTATCAGGCGTTGGGCTCGTTTCACGCCGAAAAACAAATCAATGAGTACGGACACGAAAACGCAGGCGTACAGGATTGCTAAGGCATACAAAATAAATAACATATAAAAGAATACATTGTAAATATTTGAAATTCAAACGTAAATAACAACAAACAATTTTTTGTTGCCATTTTTCTTTATCTTTGCACTTTGGCAATCGGGGCAGTAAAGAGTAATTTTTATTTTCATACAACAAAATTAACACTTTTTTCCCTGATTGTCAATCTTTTATAACAGCATACTTTTTATAACACTACCCGATTTACTCATAAAAAGAATGGTGCTGAATAAACCAATTAGGCTATAAATCAATACATTAACTTGGGCGACCTAAACGCTTATACCAATTTATTTTTTTACAAAAACGCTTTTTTGTGCTTTCGATCTATTTTATTATCTTTGCAAGAAAAATGGAAAATATATGAAAGCAATACAGATGGTTGATTTGCACAGTCAATACCTAAAAATTAAACAGGAAATCGACTATGGCATTTTTCATGTTATAGAAACGAGTTCGTTTGTGAAAGGTGGAAAAGTTGTCGATTTTCAGAAAAATATCGAAATCTATTTGGGGGTAAAACATGTAATATCCGTTGCTAACGGCACCGATGCTCTGCAAATTGCCCTGATGTCGCTCGGCTTGAAACCCGGCGATGAGGTGATTACGCCTACTTTCACCTTTATAGCAACCGCCGAAGTGGTTGCCTTGCTTGGACTTACTCCTGTTGCAGTTGATGTTGATTATGACACATTTTGCCTTGATATTCAATCTGTTGAAAAAGCAATAACGCCCAAAACCAAAGCCATCGTGCCTGTTCATCTTTTTGGACAAAATGCAAATATGGAGGCAGTTCTGAATCTGGCAAAAAAGCATAACCTTTTTGTAATAGAAGATGCCTGTCAATCAATGGGTTCAGAGTATATTTTTAAAGATGGGGCAAAAAAACATTCAGGTACAATGGGCAACATTGCCTGTACTTCGTTTTTTCCATCTAAAAATCTTGGCTGCTACGGCGATGGCGGAGCTATTTTTACCAATGATGATGAATTGGCAGAAAAAATCACAATGATTGCCAACCACGGAATGAAAGTGCGCTATCATCATGATGTTGTTGGCGTCAATTCGCGTTTGGACTCTATTCAAGCGGCAGTGCTGGACGCAAAACTTCCGCATTTGAATTCATACATTGCTGCTCGTCAAGATGTTGCCAATTTTTATAACGGGGCTTTTGCAAATCATAAAAAAATAATTATCCCCAAAACAGCTGATTTCACAACTCATTCTTTTCATCAATATACCCTGAAACTTATTGATACCGACAGAGATAGATTGATCGCCGAAATGCAGAAAAAGAATATTCCCGTGATGATTTACTATCCTGTTCCCTTGCATTTGCAAAAAGCGTACCAAGACGAACGGTATAAAGGTGGTGATTTCCCTGTTGCAGAAAAATTATCAAAAACGGTGGTGTCGCTACCTATGCATACAGAACTTGATACTGAGCAACTTAACTATATTTCGGAAAATTTTCTAAAAATCATTGCGGATTGCTGAATTTTTAGTACCTTTGCCGTTGATTTTAAAAGTCAGTCTCCGTAGCTCAGTTGGTAGAGCAATTGACTCTTAATCAATGGGTCGAGGGTTCGAGCCCCTCCGGGGATACAAAGAAAAACTACGATATACAATCCATATATCGTAGTTTGGTTTTTTATAAAGTTAATCTTTTCCCCTCATTCTAATCATTCATCGAAGACAAAAACTCCTCGTTTGTTTCGGTTCTTTCGAGCCTTTCTTTGAGAAATTCCATTGCCTCAACCGAGTTCATGTCCGACAGGTAACGGCGAAGTACCCACATTCTATTTAAAATTTTGGGATTCAAAAGCAAATCGTCCCTTCTGGTACTTGACGCGTTAATATCCACCGCAGGGAAAAACCTTTTGTTAGCCAAACGCCTGTCCAGTTGCAACTCCATATTGCCTGTGCCTTTGAACTCTTCAAAAATCACATCGTCCATCTTTGACCCTGTGTCGGTTAGAGCTGTAGCAATAATGGTCAGTGAACCACCACCCTCAATGTTGCGGGCAGCACCGAAAAATCGTTTTGGCTTGTGCAGAGCATTGGCATCAACGCCACCCGTCAGTACCTTGCCCGAAGCGGGTTGAGCCGTATTGTAGGCACGAGCCAGACGAGTTATGGAGTCAAGCAGAATTACTACATCGTGTCCACACTCCACAAGACGTTTTGCCTTTTCGTGTACCATATTTGCCACCTTGACGTGTTTGTCGGCAGGCTCGTCAAAAGTGGAGGAAATCACTTCAGCATCAACACTTCGTTCCATATCGGTAACCTCCTCAGGACGCTCGTCTATAAGCAAAATCATCATATAAACCTCAGGGTGATTTTGCAAAATAGCATTTGCTATTTCTTTGAGTAATACTGTTTTACCTGTTTTTGGTTGTGCTACAATCAGTCCACGTTGTCCCTTGCCAATGGGGGTGAACAAATCCACTATACGCACCGAAAGGGTATCTTTTTTGCCGGTGGTAAGCGTAAATTTTTCGTTAGGGAAAAGCGGCGTCAGATGCTCAAAAGGCACTCTGTCCCGCACAATTTCGGGCGAAGAACCATTAATCGAAGTAATTTTAAGCAACGGAAAATATTTTTCTCCATCTCTCGGCGGACGAATAGGTCCCTCAATAGTGTCGCCCACTTTCAGCCCCATCAATTTTATTTGGGATTGAGAAACATAGATATCATCGGGGGAGGAAAAATAGTTGTAGTCGGACGAACGCAAAAAGCCATACCCTTCGTTCATAATTTCCAAAGTGCCACAACCGACCAGAATATCGTCAAAATCATAGTGTTTGCCGCCGTTCTGATTGCCATTATTTACATTGCTGTTGCCTTTGTTGAGTTGATTTTGATAGTTGTTCGGGTTTTGGGTGTGACTATGGTTTTGAGCGTTGTTTTGATTATTTTCTCCACTATTGTTTGCTTGAATATTGTTTGTATGTTTTTGTGGCTGCGGTTTTGCTTCCGCTATTCTGGGAGTGTCTTCCTGCTTTATTTCCACCACTTCCACAGCGGCAGGTTTGGCAACTGTATCCGTTTTGGCGGCATTTTTATTCCTTCCCTGATGGTCTTCTTTCTTTTCCGTTTCCATCTTGGTTTTGCGTCTTGTTTGAGAGAGAGAATTTGCATTATCTGACTCGCTTTTGTCAGCAATTTTATTTTCTTTATCCGGCTCGGTATTTTGTATTTTTGCAACTACACCATCCTTTTTGTGCTCTTTCGGTTTTGTTTTACGAGCAACATCATTGGCTGCGTTATCGGAAGTTAAAACAGGAACCAATTTCCCCTGTACTCTTGGACGTTTTGCCTTTGGAACAGATGGCTCCTGAGTAGGGTTTGATGCCGTATCAATAGCCTGCTGGTCAAGAATAGCATAAACAATTTCGGTTGTAGTAAGGGATTTTAACTTTTTGATTTTCATTTCTTTTGCAATTTCTTGCAGTTCAAACAGATTTTTTTCTTGTAATTGAAGAATGTTGTACATTTACTAATATGATTTGTGGTTTTTATTCGCTTGCAATAGGTTAGTTCTTGTCATGGATTATGGAAAATTAAGAATATATTTTTAAATCCGGAAACTGAAACTAAATGATTACAAAATTGCCATTGGGAATTTTTTAGAAGCATTTGAATAAATGCGATGCAAAGGTAATATTTTTTTTTGGATTATAAACTATTATTACGCGATTTATTTGGGGCAACGCATTAAAAATTGAGTAAAATGGTGATTATCAATATTTTTTTCGCCATCTGCATTTCAATTAATGTTCTACGAGTTTTTAAAACACATAAATATTCTGCTTCTTGGTTGCATAACATAATTTTTTTCAGTGAGTTGCGAATAATTAAATAAAATTCACTAACTTTGTAGAAAAAAATATAGCAAAGCAACAAAAGCAACAGATGTTACATCCGTTAGAAAAATTTCGATATTGTCCTGTATGCGGTTCGGAGCAGTTCAGGGAGCAGAACGACCGCTCAAAGTTGTGTCATCAGTGCGGATTTCACTACTATCTCAATGCGGTGTCTGCCGTTGCCGGTTTCATCGTTGACAACAGCAACAAACTTTTGCTTTGCGTTCGCTCGCAAGAGCCACAGAAGGGTATGTTGGACTTGCCCGGTGGTTTTGTTGATATTGCCGAAACTGCCGAAGAGGCGATACAAAGGGAAATTTTCGAGGAATTGAACCTTAAAATCGACAGCATCGAATACCTTTTTTCCGTTCCAAACGAATATTTATATTCAGACTTCAATGTTAGAACTCTGGATATGTTTTTCAAGATAAAAATCATTGATTTTTCTGTTCTGAAAAGCAAGGACGATGTTTTGGAAACCGTCTTTGTGTCTTTCAGCGATGTGGATATTGAGAAAATAGGTTTGAAATCAATAAAAATTGCGGTAAGCAAGTTTTTGTCAATTCATAACGATTAAGAAACAAAATAAGGGATAGAAAATCAAAAATCATAAACACAATGAAAACAGGCATTTACTCAGGCTCGTTCAATCCGCTCCACAATGGGCACATTGCATTGGCAGACCATCTTGTTGAAAACAATATTGTTGATGAGTTGTGGCTTGTGGTTTCGCCGCAAAATCCACTAAAAAGAGAAGCGGAACTTTTGGATGACCATTTGCGTTTTGAGATGGCTGAAATTGCGTTTAAGGACAGGCAAAAAATAAAAATTTCAGATGTAGAATTTGCTTTGCCAAAGCCGAATTACACTATTGACACACTGAACTTTTTGCAGCAAAAATACCCTGAAAATCAGTTTGTACTGTTGATTGGTGCGGATAACGCAGCCGTTTTTGACAAGTGGAAAAATTATTCAGAAATTCTAAAAAACTATTCCGTAATGGTTTATCCCAGGCTGAATTACCCTCATAATAGCGAAAAATATCCGCAAATGCAGTTTATTTCTGCCCCTCTTCTCGATGTATCTTCGACCGAAATCCGTAAAAGGATTTCACAGGGACTGCCCTGTGAAGATTTTTTGCCGCGAGGTGTATTGAATTTTATTAAGGGAAATAATCTTTTTGTTGATAATTGAAAAAAAAAGGCTTATCAACTTTTATTTCAACAAAATAAAAAAGGCAGTAAAAACCGAGAAATAAATTAAAAAAGACAAAAAAGGCAATCAATTGTTCATAAAAAAAATCTTTTTATTCATTTAAAAAAAAAAACAAAAAGTGATGTGATTTTGAAAAAAAAATAGTAATATTGCAAACCGTTTTGCTGACTTAAAACAAATTAAAAATACAAAAAAAAATATTATTAAACCTTTTATTTTAAAGATTATGAACGTAAAGAAAATTATGACCTCGTTAGAGGCAAAACACCCCGGTGAAAACGAGTACCTGCAAGCAGTACACGAAGTTTTGGAGTCAATTGAGGAAGTTTATAACCAACATCCTGAATTTGAAAAAGCCAAAATTGTGGAGAGAGTTGTTGAACCTGACAGAATTTTCACTTTCCGTATAAATTGGGTGGATGACAAGGGTGAAGTTCAGACCAACCTTGCCTACAGAGTTCAGTTTAACAGTGCGATTGGACCATACAAGGGCGGGCTTCGTTTCCATCCCTCTGTTAATCCGTCAATACTCAAGTTTTTAGGTTTTGAACAAACATTTAAAAATGCTCTTACCACGTTGCCGATGGGTGGTGGTAAAGGCGGTTCCGATTTTGATCCGACAGGCAAGTCCGATGCCGAAGTCATGCGTTTCTGTCAGGCATTTATGCTCGAACTTTGGAGAGTAATCGGACCCGATACTGACGTGCCCGCAGGCGACATAGGCGTAGGCGGACGTGAAATCGGATTCCTGTATGGCATGTACAAGAAACTTGCCCGCGAGCATACAGGCGTTCTTACAGGCAAAGGTATAACTTGGGGTGGTTCGTTAATTCGTCCTGAAGCAACGGGATACGGCGGACTCTATTTTGTTCAACACATGTTGCATCAGGCAGGCAAAGACATCAAAGGCAAGAAAGTGATTGTTTCAGGTTTTGGTAACGTTGCTTGGGGTGCTGCCGAAAAAGCAACTCAAATCGGAGCGAAAGTAGTTGGCATATCAGGTCCCGATGGCTCTGTAGAAATCCCTGACGGTATGACTCAAACGATGATTGACTATATGCTCGACCTTCGTGCATCCAACAGAAATATTGTTGCTCCTTTTGCTGAAAAATTTGCAAAAGAATCGAAATTCACAGCAGGTAAAAAAGTGTGGATTATTCCTTGCGACATTGCTCTGCCTTGTGCTTTCCAAAACGAACTTAATGGAGACGATGCAAAAGAACTGCTTAAAAACGGAACATGGTGCTGTGCCGAAATTTCCAATATGGGCTGTACGCCTGAGGCTATAAAGGCTTTTCAGGATGCAAAAGTACTGTTTGCACCGGGTAAAGCTGTAAATGCAGGCGGCGTGGCTACATCTGGCTTGGAGATGACTCAGAATGCAATGCACATCAGTTGGTCTGCCGAAGAGGTTGACGCCAAACTGCACAGCATTATGGAGAATATTCACGAGGCTTGTGTCAAATACGGTACGGACAAGAACGGTTACATCAACTACGTGAATGGTGCCAACATTGCAGGCTTTATGAAAGTTGCAACCGCAATGCTCGAAATGGGTATTGTTTAAAACATTTTTTTTATTACGAAAAAGAGGCTGTTTTTTTAACAGCCTCTTTTTTTGAGCACCGCACACAACATAATTGGCTTTGCAGGCTTTGTACGTCTATGGTTAGAGCAAAACGTTTACTGCTTAGCTTTCGACGGTCAAAAATTACAAAGCAATGTTACTCAATGACTTACAAAAACGGCGAGCCACTACACTTTTTAATTTTCGAGTAATTGATAAGGCACTAAACTTCGGTGTTTTTTCATTGCTTGATATATTGTTTGTGTGTCTTTTGACGTTTTGGCAGGCAGAACGTATCGTTTCTGTTTTTTCGGGTAAATCAGAATACTTTCCTGTACAGACCACAGTTCTTCGCTGATTCGCGCTGCCGAAAAACGTTCTTTGGTTTCGGTTCTGATGATGTGTTGCAAAAAGCGTATCAGCGAAAATGCTACAAAAAATTG
>JAITNR010000210.1 GCA_031290375.1 Prevotellaceae bacterium
GAAAATACCGCAAAAAATATCAAATCGGAGACGATGTGAAAATCAAAATCGCCAAAGCAGACCTCACCAAACGATACTTGGACTTTCAGATAATTGAAAGTTGAAAGTTTAAAATTAATCATTATTTTGCCTCTCACATATAATCTTCTGTTTAATTCACAATTAACTCTTGCTGTTGTTCTACTTCCACTTATTGTATCAAGTACAATGTCATTTGTCCACGAAAGAATATGGTCTCGGACAAGCTCGCAAGTTTGATTCTTGTCTCCAATATTCACAGTTGCAGGCAAATAAAAATCAGTATCCCAAAATTTTAAGCATTGACTTGTAACTCTGTTCTTTTGCAAAAAGTTTGGTGGTGTATTCGCCGTTTTCATCCCGGTCTATTACTACAAGTTTTGGACCGGGAATAAGACAGTGCTGTATTCCGCCGTAACCACCAAGTGATTCCTGATATGCTCCCATGTGAAAAAATCCAATAAACTGTTCTTCCTCGGCTGTGATTTTCGGCATAAAAATGGCATTTGAATGTGCCTCTGCGTTGTAAAAATCTTCGCTGTCGCAAGTTAAACCGCCCAGATGAATACGTTCATATTCTGTGTTCCAATTATTTATGGCGAGTACAACATAACGCTGGTTGATAGCCCACGTATCAGGCAGGGTGGTCATAAAACTGCTGTCTATCATATTCCATAACTCCCTGTCGTTCTGTTGTTTTTGGTTGATAATGGAGTACAGCATTGCCCCGCTTTCACCCACTGTGTAAGAACCAAACTCTGTAAAGATGTGAGGTTCAGGCACATTTTGATTTTTACAGGTATTAAGAATTTGAGCAACAATCTCCTCTGCCATATACTCATAGTCGTACTCAAAATCCAAATGCGCCTGAATTGGAAAGCCTCCGCCGATATTCAACGAATCAAGTTCAGGGCAGATTTTTTTCATTTCACAGTAGAGATTAACCACCTTGTTCAACTCATTCCAATAGTATGCAGTGTCGCGTATTCCCGTGTTGATAAAGAAGTGGAGCATCTTTAGACTCACATTTGGATTGCTCTGAATTTTATCCTGATAGTATGGAATAATATCGTTATATCTTATTCCAAGCCTTGATGTATAGAAATCAAATTTGGGTTCTTCTTCCGCTGCAATTCTGATACCTACGTTGAATTTCAGATTTTCATTTATGTTAAACAAGTCCAATTCAAACTTATTGTCCAGGATGGGAATGATGTTGTTGAAGCCTGACTTCATTAAATCCTCGATGTTTTCGATATATTGGGGGCGTTTAAATCCATTACAAATGATGAATGTATCTGTTTTAAGATGTCCTGTTTCGTATAGATTTTCAAGGATATTTATATCAAAAGCAGACGAAATTTCAATATGCACGTTGTGTTTTAATACCTCTTCCATTACAAACGAAAAATGAGAACTTTTTGTACAGTAACAATAGTTATAATCGCCTTTGTAATCAACTTTTGCCATTGCCACGTTGAATGTACGGCGCGCTTTTTGAATATTTTGTCCTATTTTTGGCAAATACGTAATTCTAAGCGGCGTGCCATACTGCTTTATCACTTCCATCAATGAGATGCCAAACCAGTTTAATTCGCCTTCCTCTATTGTAAATTCGTCGTTTGGGAGCTCAAACGCCTGTTGAATCAGGTCAACATACTTATTTTTCATTACCTTAATGCAAATTAGTTAATTTTGTTTGAAATATCAAATCCGACTTGCTTGGATTGTTTAAAAACATATAATTCAAGTTAATCGGATTACAAAGGTAATATTTTTATTTGAATTATACTTCACACCCATTTATTTAATAATCAGTTTCACCGTTTTAAATTCGCTTTTTTCGCCTTGCGTGGATATTTCGAGACGGACAAGGTAAATTCCTGCCCTAACACTCATACCTTCGGCAGCAAAATCCCAACGTATTGCGGTTTGCGTGCCTGTGGTGGCGGTAACGGCAGCGGAATGCCAAAGTTGCCTCCCTGCAACGTCATAGACCTTTACAGTGATGTCGAGCGGCTTGTATGGGCGGTCGTGAGTAATTATAAAATTAACGAAATCAACAGCAGGGTTGGGGTATGCCGCTATACTGACGTCTATCTTGGTACTCTTTGACACCACAAAAGACATTACCTTTGAAGATGAATTGTTTTGCAAATCCCAAACTCTGAAAAAGAGGTTATATTTGCCTTCTGCAAGATCAGACAGTTGATACTCAATTTTTCCCTCTTTGTAACTGCCCATTTTTGAAATATAATAATTGTTCAAAACAATCTCTTTGCTGTCATTTTTATCCATTCTCAGAATAATGTCGTGTCCTATGCCGCTACCAACTGTATTTATGCCGCTTTCGTCCGCTACTTCAGCGATAAACAGGGGTGAGGTGTTTATCGTTTGCCCTTCCTTAAAGGTGTAGGTATTCATAAAAAGTTCTATGTCGGGTCCTCGATTGTCGGGGGTTGGATTGGGGTTTTCGCCACCAACAACAAAGTTTTCAAAACTGCCGTTGCCCTCTAATCCCTGACCGTCTTCGGTGGTGTAATAGACAATTCTGCCTGTTCCAAAGTTATATTTGATGTCTTTGGGTATCATAAACGTAATATTGAATTTCCCATCGGCTACCAGAGCCGAACCTCTGAAAATCAAGTTTGGACGGTCTTGATACTTAAAGGGTGTACTGCCCACGTCGTTGGCAAGAGTTGTAATGGTATCCACTTTATCAAACACATTTACAGTAATATAGCCGTTGTAATTAAGAATTTCATCGCCATAGCGTGTTTCGATATGCCCTGCAATATTAACCACACTCAGAGCGGAAATAGTGTCGTACATCAGAGAATTAACAGGCTGATAGTTAATGCTGTCCGTAATTACATTTACTTGATAGGGATAGACGAGTTTCAGGGCAGGGTCGCCTATAAGCATAAACGAAAACTTGTTTGCATCGTTTATCTGTAGGTTTTTAGCCCGTTTTAAAATTTCTCCCAAAGTAAGAGGTTCATCTGTTATAGAGTCTTTTCTAAAAATATTTTCCGAAAAATATCTGTTCAATGTAGTATTTCCATTGGAGAAAACAGTTCTCGTAGTTGTGAAAAGAGCCATTGTTCCGCCTTTTTTATTCCAAAGAAGCTGTTCTCCGCCCGATTCTATAAATTGGTCAAATCCGCTGAAATCACAGGTTGCCGTAACAAACAGAGGATATTTGTCGTTGGACATATTCACAATTTTAGAAGTAGTCAGCAGTTTTTCGTTAGTCCAGCCATTGTATGAGCCGTGTCCCATATAGTTAATCATCAAAACACCCTGCTTTATGCAGTTGTCAAGCATATCGTTAGCCAGAGGATAACTTTCGCCTGCGGCAGAGGTTTCCTGTTTAAACGCGTCTAAAAATAATTTTTTGATTAACACATCATTATTTGCTTGCTGGGCAACACCTGCAACTTCATTGGCACTGTTCATATGTGAATTGCCATCTCCGTCATCGCCAATAAAGAGGAGGGTATTTTTCCAATCGCCACGAACGGCGTTGTTCATATAGGATATGGTTTTATCCACAGCCGCTTTTGCCTGTTCGGCGGTGGATACGGGGAAACGACCTATTCCTATTTTGATTTTGTTGCTCGCATTGGCAAGCATTGCCACATCGTTGTCGTCCAAATAGCCAAAATAGTCGTCCGAAACATAGGCACTGATTACATTGGTCGAATTTACAGCCTGATAGGTAAGCAGTTTATTGAGTTTATCGCCATTTTTCAGAATATTGCGATTGTCATAAGTGCCATCCCCGAAAAGCAAAAGATATTTCGGCACATTGCCCGAAGCCAGACCTCTGTCGTAGAACATTTTCATAAACCTGCGATACGCCGTTGCATCAGGCGTACCTGACGAAAATTCATTATAAACATGCTGAACATCAACAATATGTGTCCTAATACCGTCTTCTGCCGAGTGTATTGCTGCCAAGCGTTCAGCTTGCTGTAAAAAACTGCTGTGCGAAATGATTATCATATCCGCTTGTGGTAATGCGTGCAGGTTTTGATTAGGAATTACGCCAATGACAATCGGCTTGGGAAAGTTACCGCTCGGATTTATTGCCAAAAACTGCCTTACAGAATTGGTATTTGCGATAAAATTCAATTCGTTGCTACTCTGTGTAGATGGCACAATACCGATGTTGTCTGCTTCTGTTAATTCCCAGATTTGATAGGCGTTAGGGGTATTTGTGGTTAAACAAAACTTGTTTGTCTTATTTTGCCCCAGATTATCAACATTTCTGAAATAAAACTCGTTATTATCAATTGTTAAGGCTCTGGTGATATTAAATTCAAAAAAATTGAGATAGGCAGCAGTGGAAGGCAAACTGTAGTTCAACTGTACAGTTAATTGATTGGCACTCTGAGGAGTAAAGTCAAAGGCAGCATCTTTGGTAGAAGCTTTTTCGTACTGATTACCGCTGTTTCGGGCGGGTATCGGAACAGTATTGACTACTGAGCCATTCACATTTACCGACAAATTTGTGTTCGCGGTAGCCTTTGAAGCAACATCAATCCTGAATTTTGCCTGTTGGAACAATATATTTTTTTTATCAAAAGAAAAAAAGTAATAAGGGTGCTGACTGTTAAACTCCTCTCCGTAAAATTCGCGTCCGCCGTTGGCAAGATTTACCAAATCTTCTTCGTGGAGGTCATAGTCTGTAAAAGATGTAATATTTTCTGGATTTTGCTGACTTTCAGCCTGTTGCAAAGAAATTCTTTTGCCCTCCCCAAATTTCGAGGTTATGAAATAATACCCTAAATCCGAATAGTGATTTTTACTGTGATAGAACATAGTTTTCGAATCGGTTGTAGAGCCGTACTTCCATGACTCCGTTCCCTGTGCATAGAAAAGTATGTAATCACCTGCGTTGAACACGTTGTCTGAGCCTTTGTTCATATAAATTGCCACTTCGGGCAAATCGTCAATGTAAGGCTCTGTAAAGCGTTCAGGCAACAATGCTCCGCCGTAGCCATATACCCTTACCTGAGCAGGATTGATGCCCATTGAGTTCAAATCCTCGTAAGTAAGTTTGTAGATGCCATTTTTGGCAACGGCAATCTTTATCCATCTCCCCGAACTCAACACCGAAGATCCGGCATAACGTGCAGGATCATTGATTGTCTGTGCATTAACAGAAACAACCCAAATAAATATCGACAGTATTAAAGCAATTTTTTTCATCTTCTTTAGATATTAGAACCAAGATATTGTATTTTTTTGTGTTTTGACGTTCATTTTAAAGGCAAAGCAGCAAAGTTGCCAATTCCCAATTTTTTTCAAAGTTAATCTATTTTTCCCAAATCTTAAAATAAAAATCGTTGTTTTGGGGGATGAGTTTCCTTCTAACTTACGGTCGTAATTCCAGCAAAAGTTTTGAGTTTTGAAAGATTTTGTTTTCGTCCAAAAGTTTACGGGTAACAAAAACAACGTCTTCCTGCTTTGTTCGCATCCGCATGGTCAAATCGTTTATTGACATCGGATTATCTCGCAAAATAGCAACTATTTGCTTCCTCAAAACCTCAAAACGATTTGCATTAACCTCCTTTGACTTTTTTTCCCTGCAAACAGAGCAAGTTCCGCAGGGAATAGTATTTTTTTCGCCAAAATAGATTAAAAGTTTTTGGTTCAGGCAGTTGTCCAAATCTTCGGCGTAGTTCAAAACAGCATCAATCTGTGCGACATAGTGCTCTTTCCTCTGTTCATAAACCGCTTTTGGAATAACTAAATCTTCCGTATCTACCCTCGATTGTGTGTAGATTAACAAAGGAGTTTTTTTGAAGGGAACATATTTTATAATCCCAAGTTTTGAAAGTTTTATCAGATTATCATAAACCTCGTTCCTCGTATTGCCCAAACGTTCAGCTATTGCGGACTCGTTGATATGCACCATTTGTGCAAAAAGTCCTGTGTATGAACGCAGAATTATCTCTATAAGTCTCTCTGTGTTAGAATTTTGCGAACGAAAAGAATATAATTCTTCTCTTGTGGTTACAAACATCAGTACGGAGGGGTTGTCTAACTCTTCTGTCAATTCGATGTAGCCTGAGAGTTCGAGTATTTTCAGTGCCGAATAAGTCTGATTTGCATTGAATCTCCACGTTTTGCAAAAATCAAACAAATCAAACGCATAAACTGCCTCAAATCCTGCACCAACCGCCAAAGTGTAGTAGTTGGCAAGTGCCTGATAAACTTTCCGAATAAACTCTTTTTGCGGAAAATTGTCGGATATTCTGCGTTTAAGTTTTGCTCCGTCAGCTTCGTTGTAGAGCAGTATTGCAAACGCCGTTTGTTCATCTCTGCCTGCTCTGCCCGCCTCTTGAAAATATGCTTCGAGCGAGTCGGGAAGTTCAAAATGAATGACAGTTCTCACATCGGGCTTGTCAATGCCCATTCCAAAAGCGTTGGTGGATACCATTACCCTTACAGTGCTTTTTTTCCACAAATCCTGCCTTTGATTTTTGTCCTCACTCCTCAATCCTGCGTGAAAAAAGTCAGCTTTTATGTGATTCTTATTCAGAAAATCGGCAATCTCTTTTGTCTGATTTCGACTGCGTACATATATCACTGACGAGCCCTGAACACTTTTTAAAATTCTCAAAATTTGCTCAAATTTATTCTCCGTATGGCGAACAACATAGTTCAGATTTTTTCGCTCAAAACTTTTTCTGAAAACTTTTTTTTTCTTAAAAAGAAGTTTATTTTGTATGTCATCAATTACCAGCGAAGTGGCGGTAGCAGTAAGAGCCAATATTGGAATATCCTTACCTACTACCTTCAAAATATCGGCAATCAGCAGATAATTTGGACGAAAATCGTAACCCCACTGCGAAATACAGTGTGCTTCATCAACGGCTATCATAGTGATATTTAGAAAATTACACCGTTTTATGAACAAATCTGTTTTTAGCCTTTCCGGTGAAACATATAGAAATTTAAAATTGCCGTACTGACAATTTTCGAGTGTAAGCAAAATCTGTTCGTGCGTCATACCCGAATATATAGCCTCCGCCTTAATGCCGCGTGCCTTGAGGTTATCCACCTGATCTTTCATCAGGGCAATTAACGGCGACACCACCAGACACAATCCCTCACGAGCCATAGCAGGCACCTGAAAGGTTATTGACTTGCCGCCACCCGTTGGCATCAGAGCTAACGCACTTTGCCCATCGGCAATGGCTGTAATGATTTCGAGTTGCAACGTCCTGAAAGAGTCAAAACCCCAATAATCTTTTAATATTTTGTAAAAAATTTCTTCTTTCACGTATCAATTTTCAGTGAGCAGTTTTTTATATTTCTGCAAAATTAGTATTATTTTCTACAATTCGGTTAATTTTTTGAAACCCAAATGAAAATGTTTTTTGCAACCGTTACATTGCCATTTCTGCTCTCCGTTGCCTGATTTGCCTTGCTTTACCCAGAATTTCTGTCGTATGTACAATCCATTAATCTTTCTGAATACAAAGATACAAAATAACACTGATAATTCAAAGCATTACCCACTTTTTGCAAAGAACAAAATATCAATGGACCGCATAAAATAAAGATAACTGATAATATAATAGATTTTTTATGTTTTTGTCTATCGTCATCAACCTCAAGCGATTTGTTTGATGAAATAAAGTTTAATGAATGAGGGATTTTTATTAACTTTGCACAAAATAAATTTCAAAAAACATAATAACAAATCAATATGACTGGCTTTCAGCGTTCTATTTTAGATGGTATTCCCGAAAATTTACCACCCAAAAAAGTATATGAAAATAACATCAATCACGCCCCCAGACGCAAGAATATTCTTACAAAAGATGAGAAATATTTGGCAATAAAAAATGCACTGCGTTATTTTCCCAAGAAAAATCATAAGGAACTTGCGGTTGAATTTGCCGAAGAACTGCATCAATACGGCAGAATTTATATGTATCGCCTTCGCCCCGACTATGAGATAAAGGCTCGTCCAATTGACGATTATCCGTGCAAAAGTCGTCATGCTGCAGCTATTATGTTAATGATTAACAATAACCTGGATCATGCTGTCGCTCAACACCCGCACGAGTTGATAACCTATGGCGGCAACGGTGCAGCATTTCAAAATTGGGCTCAATATCGCCTGACAATGCAATATTTGGCTAAAATGACAGATAACCAAACGCTTGTACTCTATTCAGGACACCCGCTTGGACTTTTTCCCTCACACCTCGATGCCCCAAGATTGATTATCACAAATGGAATGGTTATCCCAAACTATTCAAAACCTGATGACTGGGAAAGATTCAATGCTTTGGGCGTGTCGCAATACGGACAGATGACGGCGGGTTCGTTTATGTATATCGGACCGCAAGGCATTGTTCACGGCACTACCATCACCATTTTGAATGCGGGCAGAAAAATCGGCTGTGAATTTCTGGCTGGCAAATTGTTTGTAACAGCTGGGCTTGGGGGTATGTCGGGTGCTCAGCCCAAAGCGGCAAATATTGCAGGTTGCGTTTCGATAACAGCGGAAGTAAATCCGCTGGCAGCCAAAAAACGTTACTCGCAAGGATGGGTTGATGAGATTTATTCCGACCTGTCAGCACTTATCAAAAGGGTAAAACAGGCACAGGCAAACAGGGAAATTCGTTCATTTGCCTATCAGGGCAACGTGGTTGATTTGTGGGAATATTTGGCTGAAAACAATATAAAAGTTGATTTGGGTTCAGACCAGACTTCACTGCATAACCCATGGTCAGGTGGTTATTATCCTGTTGAAACCGGTTTTGAAGAGGCAAACAAACTAATGTCAGACCAACCTGAACTTTTCAGGCAAAAGGTACAACAAACTCTTTGCAGGCACGTTGCAGCTATTAACAAGTTGGCAGTCAGAGGAATGTATTTTTTTGATTACGGAAATGCCTTTTTGCTTGAAGCATCAAGAGCAGGAGCGGATATTATGACTCAAAACGGCAAATTTAAATATCCGTCTTACGTGCAGGATATTATGGGACCAATGTGCTTTGATTATGGATTTGGACCTTTCCGTTGGGTTTGTACTTCGGGCAAACCTGAAGATTTGGATACTTCAGACAAAATTGCAATGCAGGTTTTGGAAGAGATAGCAAAGCAATCGCCAAAGGAGATACGGCAACAGATGCGAGACAATATTCAGTGGATTGAGGGAGTCAAAGCAAACAATCTTGTTGTTGGCTCGCAGGCGCGTATCCTTTATGCCGACTGTGAGGGTAGAACCAAAATTGCCTCTGCTTTCAATAAGGCAATAAAAGAGGGTAAAATTTCAGCCCCTGTTGTTCTGGGGCGCGACCACCACGATGTATCAGGCACGGACTCGCCCTATCGCGAAACCTCCAATATCTATGACGGCTCGTCTTTTACGGCAGATATGGCTGTACATAACGTCATCGGCGACTCGTTCCGGGGTGCTACCTGGGTTTCGCTACACAACGGTGGCGGTGTTGGTTGGGGTGAAGTTATCAACGGTGGTTTCGGTATGGTTATAGACGGCTCTGCCGATGCCGACAGAAGACTGAAGGAAATGCTTCTTTGGGACGTGAATAACGGTATTGCCCGCAGAAGCTGGGCAAGAAACAAAGGCGCCATCTTTGCCATCAAACGTGAAATGCAGCGTACTCCAAATCTTGAGGTTACATTGCCCAATTTGGTGGATGAAGAAATTTTTGATGATTTAGAGATTTAATTTGATATAATTGATGTTTTAAGTAATGCAAATTCAAACTGAAATATACTGCGAAAAAACGATTTTAATCGGACTCATTACCCCTGAACAAGATGAGCAAAGGGCTAAGGAATATATTGAGGAACTTGCCTTTTTGAGCGAAACTGCGGGGGCATTGCCTGTAAAAAAGTTTTACCAGCGGTTGCCGTATCCTAATCCAAGAACATTTGTAGGTGAGGGCAAATTGCTTCAAATCAAGCAATTCATCGAAGATAACGAAGATGTAAATATGGCTATTTTTGACGATGAACTTTCGCCTCGGCAACTCAAAATACTTGAAGAAACACTCAAAATCAAGGTACTTGACAGAACAAACCTCATACTTGATATTTTTGCCAAAAGAGCACAAACCTCCTACGCAAAAACGCAGGTGGAATTGGCTCAATGTCAATATATGCTGCCTCGGCTTACACGTCTTTGGACACACCTTGAACGTCAGCGCGGCGGTATCGGTATGCGCGGACCGGGCGAAGCCCAAATCGAAACAGACAGGCGAATTTTACTAAAAAAGATTTCTCTCCTCAAAGAAAATCTTAGAGATATTGACAATCAAATGGCTACGCAACGCAAAAATCGCGGTAAAATGGTCAGAGTGGCGTTGGTGGGCTACACAAATGTAGGCAAATCAACGCTGATGAACCTGCTTAGCAAGTCGGAGATATTTGCGGAAAACAAACTTTTCGCCACACTCGACACTACTGTTCGTAAGGTTATTCTGAACAATCTGCCTTTTCTGCTGTCCGACACCGTTGGTTTTATCCGCAAACTGCCACACCACCTTATTGAGTCGTTCAAATCCACACTTGATGAGGTTCGCGAAGCTGATTTGCTTGTCAATGTGGTGGATATTTCACACCCAAATTTTGAAGAACAGTATGAAATTGTCAATCAGACTCTTAAAGAGATAAACGGAGAAGAAAAACCTGTGATTTTGGTGTTCAATAAAATTGATGCCTTTAGTTTTATCGAAAAAGAAGAGGACGATTTAACGCCGATTTCAAAGGAAAATCTTACCCTCGAAGATGTTAAACATACCTGGATAGCAAATCTTGCAGGCAACTGCACTTTTATTTCCGCCAAACAAAAAAGCAATATAGACGAACTAAAAGACATTCTCTATCAAAGAATTAAGGAAATACATATACAACGCTATCCTTACAACGATTTTCTATTTCAAAATTATGATAATACCTGAATAAAATAAGTCAGCTATACAAAGTTATTTACGTCATTGCGGGCTTGTGTTGCAATCTCATTTTATCATAATTTTTATATAGTCAATCCTTAACAACCCCGATTCACGCGGCGGCGAGGGAAAAATTTTGCGGTGCAGAGAGGCTAAAAATAAATTGCAAAATTTCTGCTTTCAGTTTTTCCATCATTTTCTTCAAATTCCACGCAGTTGCCGCCATCAATGCATTGATTTGGATGCCTGCTTCGCCCCAAAAGTAA
>JAITNR010000113.1 GCA_031290375.1 Prevotellaceae bacterium
AATTGCTGATTTCTTTGATTTGTCCATTTTACAAATACATAAGATTTGAAAAATCCTTTGTTCTGATAGTTCAATCAAATAATTGTATTTATTTCCTGTGATTTTTTGTTTCATTATATTTTTATTTGTCAAACTGTAACTAAAAAATACTCAAGTATATCTACCGGAATGCGTTTCACTCCAAGTCGATTCTCTGCGAGAGTTAAGTATTCGTCGGATATGTCTGATAAAATACACTTTCGATTATGTGTTTTACAAACTGCTCCTGTTGTTCCCGAACCTGCCATTGGGTCATAAATTAAATCTCCTCGTTTTGAAGACATCAACAAAAGTTTTTCATACACTTTTTCAGGTTTTTGCGAAGGATGTCCCGTTTGTTCTTTTTTACCACAAAATCCGACAAGCAAAGGTTCTTCAATTACGGAATTTGGACCCGGCACAAACCTCATATTGTTATTTTCAAACCGTATTTCTTGTTGTGCATTAAAAAAATTTTCCGGATACATTTTTGCAGTAGCCGTTGCAAAATGCAAACAAGCTTGCTGACTTGAACGCCACCCACGGACTACCGAAGGGCAATTTTTGAAAAACCAAGTTATCCATGTCACAAATGCCAATGGTTTGTTTACTCTGTCAACGAATTTTGCGGCAATTTCAGGAAAACCCCAAAGGAAAAAATGGTCAGTATTGTCTTTGATGTTATCAATAATTTCGAGAATATAAGGCACATAATCTTCTCTTACTCCACCAACACCACGATTATACCATGGGTCAAGCATTGTCATTGCAGGTTTATAACCCAAGTATGTGATTAACTGCATACTTTCTTTTGCTTCCATTTCGGGAAGTATGACAACACCCTGTTTTTCTAATTGCTCGTCAATATACTGTTTTATATCTATTTCATCTCTTGTCATCATTTTCTAATTTAAATATTTTACCACTATCGTCTTGGACATAACCAAAATAATCTAATAAAAATTTGAACGTAATTTCCTTTTCTGTCTGAGTCGATGACTGGATAATTGCATAAACATTCATCTTGCCTGTGTTTGTGTCCCAATAATTTTTTTTCATTATCTGGTGTCTTCCACAGAGTGCCTGCCATTGATTTGTATCTGTAGGGTCAGAATCGGGATTTATTGAATGTGGATTTTTATGGTCAGGTGTCAGTTTAACTTTTCCTCCTCCAATCGGGTCAATTTCTCCTTCTTTTAAGCCGCAAATTTCGTTTCCTTCTGTCCATTCGCAAGTATTTCCGGCTCTGTTCAAAATAGCATTCCATGTTTCATTATCAGGTCTTACTCGTTTACCGGCTGTTAATCTTTTTTCGGCAGAGGGCATCAGGTATTCCTCTACTCTCAACCACCCTCTATTTCTCCATGAGAGAATGGTGTAACCGCTATCAGTTCGTAATTCAGACAATCTTTGGTGCCAATTTTCCGGTTGTTTGTGGGTTTTAGGGTCAGTTGCAACTTCAATGATTTGTTCACGGGTAATTACTTTCCCGATGTTGTCAAGAAACAATGCTTCAATTCTTCCCTTAATTGTCTTTTGAACATATTTTCGTTTGACCTTTCCGTAGATTTTCTCCTGACCTTGTTCTCCTTTATCCATCATATTTTATTCAAAATTATTTATTATTTCTAACTTCTACCATATTTGCTGATTGCGGATTATCTATATTGCCCTCGCATTTCTGCAAATAGACGAACCTCTCGCCACCTGATACAACAATCATCTCTTTTTCACCTTGATTGATTGCAATTGTTTCCTTTCTATTTCTGCTATTCTGCATATAAATTTATCTAAAAAACGCTGCAAAGTTAGTAATAATTTTCGAAACAGGAAAGATATTATCCTTCCTGCGAGAGTTTTTTACTACTTTTTTCTTCGATTGAATACGTAACTACAATATAGCAAGTGGATTTAGTACGAAATCGGTTTGTCGGAAGTAAGAACGAAGCCATTATCGCCGCTTTCATTTTTAATGTTACTGAATTTCTGTTCCCTACACAGTTATGAAGCTGCAACACCGTATTATTTGAAATTAGCGGAATGGAGGAAGGCGATGGGGGAATGATGTTTGAAAAAATTTGGTTCTCCCATTTTTGTGTGGAAGAAGAATAATAGAACTCTTGGTGTGTGGAGTCAAAAAATTATGTAAACACAGAGGCACGGAGACCACAGAGACACAGATTTTTTCCGGCTCAAATCCCTGTACAGACGCATGCTGCGTCTATACAACAAAAAATACAGCGATTTAATTTTGCCACTTGGAAAAAATGTCGTACTTTTGTTGCGAAATTTAAAATTGATTGAATTATGCAGGCATACAAATTTGACATTCATATTACGAAAGATGGAGTTATCACATTGCCTTTTGAGCCGAAATTGTTTGACAGAGAGGTTGAACTGATTATCCGTCCTAAGAAAGTCAACCGTTTAAAACCAAAGGTATCGCCGTCGGAGTTTGTCCGTAAATGGTCGGGAAAGTTGAAAGGTTTGCCCGAAAACGACCCCGACTTTCGATATGAGTATTTGAGGAAAAAATATGGATTGACCTCAGAAACAGCATCCGAAGACGAGATTGACGAGGCAAGATACAAATACCTAATTGATAAATATAAATGATAGACGCACTGATAGATACTAATGTAATTCTTGACTTTTTGCTCGAAAGACAGCCATTTTGCGTGGAAGCCAAGGCTGTCTTTCAGAACTTGGAAGACGATAAAATTCGAGGGTATATCACCGCCTCGTCTGTTACCGATATTTTCTACCTGCTAAAAAAAGAACTGGGTCGGCAAAATGCTGTTCAGTGTATTCTGGAATTAATCGAAATTGTTGATATATTGGGAGTAGATAAAATCATTATAAGCAATGCTTTACAATTAGGATTGAGTGATTTTGAAGATGCTGTACAGGCTCAGACTGCAATTGAAAATGGTATTGAAATAATCATTACCCGTAACGCAAAAGATTTTCAGCAACTTGCGTCAATGGAAATTCTCTCGCCATCCGAACTTATAGAACGTTTGGCTTAGCCTGACTGAATTTCCCGCAGGTTTTAAA
>JAITNR010000141.1 GCA_031290375.1 Prevotellaceae bacterium
TTCAGGAAAACTTGCTGTTTTTCCAAAAAATTATTCAATCATTTCAAAGCTTTTGACTTGGCGTTCTTTTATATTAACTATGGATTTGTTTAAAATAGCATACTTTGGATAACACTACCAACATTTTCACATTAAAAAAAGACAAAACTGCCTAGTGTTTTGTTTCAAAGGCTTTTTTGATAAGTTCATATACTTTTTGCCCGTCTTCAACTTCTACGCCGTACACATCGCCAATTGTGTTTACAATATTTATTGTTAAATTATCCATATTTAAAATATATCATTAATATCTATTTTTCTTTTTAAAACGTAATTATTCCGATCGTTAGTACAAAATTGCAAATTTACGATTGTTCCCGGAAATAATCCTGTAAATTGCTTAGCTACGACACCACTTTTATCATATTGATAAAAACCGGTATCACTCACAATTTGCATTTTGCCCTTATTCATACTTATAAATTCCTTTAGTACAGCAAGACCTATACCCCCAGAAACACCTTCTTTTGTTGTTTTTTTATCTTCCACAGCCCATTCTATTGCTTTTGTTGCACTCAGATTAGAATTAAACCGCTTGTTGATTCTATTTTTAAACCCGATACCTGTATCAACAATGGTAAATTCGATTTTGTTTTTATTGGGGTAAAATTGTCCGCAAGTATAAATAAAGTTTGTTTCGCTATGAATCTGCGCGTTGACAAATACCTCATAAATAGCTTCTACAATTTTTTCTTTTACCACTGCTGACATTTTGGGAAGTTCATCTCTGTCAACAAGTCCTTCTATTACATAAGTTTTAAAAAATTTGCAGTCTGTTGGTTTGAGTTTTTGAAATTTGATAGTTGTATGGTTTACATCAATAGCCCGACTTTTTCCATAATAGGTCAAAAAATCATTTTTAAGTAATATCTGCTCTATTTGTGGACTGATATAATCAAAATTAATATCATTCAAAGATTCAGTAAACAGGTCTAATACAGCACCTAAGGCTGCACTCATATTTGCAGCAAAGAAATTGTGCAATTCGAGTTGAATGCTATCAAACCCTTTATCCTTATTCGCTTGATAAAAAGAGATTATACTTTGGTAGCTCTCGTATGTGTTATCTATGTGATTTAATATGTCCATTTTTTTGTTTTTATTTCAGTAAACTTGTGCAATTGATGTAGTATTTGGATTTGTTTATTGCCTTTTAATATTTTATCATCCATTTGCAAAATTACACATTTATTTGGAATTACAATTTCTATATTCTGTTTATTAAACCGAAAACAATTTTTGGTATAAGCGTTTAGGTCGCCCCCAAAAATGCTACCTTTGTAGCGTGAAAACAAGAGAAAAATTTACAGGAGTGAATTCAATAGAATTTACTTCTGTCTTGCAAACAGCAGCATAGGCGTGCCGTTGAAGTTCCACTCGGAGCGTAACTTGTTTTCCAAGAAACGCATATATGGATCTTTTATATATTGTGGAAGATTGGCGAAAAAGATAAGCGTAGGTACTTGTGTGTCAGGCAATTGAGTAACATATTTGATTTTGATGTATTTTCCTTTGATTGCAGGCGGAGGATAGTTTTCTATCAGAGGCAGAAAAAATTCGTTGAGTTTGTTAGTGGAAACTCTGCGGTTTTTGTTTTCATAAACAGCCATTGCGGTTTCTATAACCTTAAAAATTCGTTGTTTGTTGATGACTGAGGTAAAAATTATAGGAAAATCGGTGAATGGAGCAAATCGCTCACGAATAACCTTTTCAAAATTTTTCGCATCGTTGTTGCTTTTGTCTTCTATCAAATCCCATTTATTTACGCATACTACCAGCCCTTTTCTATTTTTCTGTATCAATGAAAAAATGTTCAAATCCTGGCTTTCAATTCCACGTTCGGCATCAATCATCAGCACGCAGACATCGGAACTTTCTATGGCACGAATAGCCCTTATAACCGAGTAGTATTCGACATCTTCCGTAACTTTGGCTTTTTTTCTGATGCCTGCCGTATCAACGAGGTAAAAATTGTGTCCGAACTTGTTGTAGCGGGTATAAATTGAGTCCCGTGTTGTGCCTGCGATGTCGGTAACAATGTTTCGGTTGTCGTCCATAAAGGCATTTATCAATGAGGATTTACCCGCATTGGGACGCCCAACAACTGCAATTTTCGGTATATCTTCGATGTCTTCATCCTTACTTGCGTCAGGCAAACGCCTGACAACCTCATCAAGCAGGTCACCGCTGCCCAAGCCGTTAATTGACGACAGAATAAACGGTTCGCCAAGCCCAAGTGCATAAAATTCAGAGGCTTGATACTGCAAATTAAAGGTATCAACCTTGTTTGCCACTACTATCACATTTTTTTTGCTTCTTTTACGAAGAATTTCGGCAACAAACATATCCAAATCGGTGATACCGCTCACAACATCAAGCACAAAAAGTATTACCTCTGCCTCCTCAATTGCAATGTTGACCTGACGATTAATCTCTTCCTCAAAAACATCTTCGGAATTGACCACCCAGCCGCCCGTATCAATAACCGAAAAGTCTCTGCCGCACCACTCTACCATACCGTATTGACGGTCGCGAGTAGTGCCCGCCTCGTCGTTGACTATTGCACGTCTGGTTTGTGTAAAACGATTAAAAAGCGTTGATTTGCCAACGTTGGGACGCCCGACTATTGCTACTATACTGTTCATTTTCTTGTTTATCCTTATTTGTAAAATTAAAAAAAACGGTGAATTTCAGCTATAATTGCTCAATTCACAACAAATGTCGGCAAAGATACTAAAAATTATTGAGTTGACAAAATAGGAGTATATTAAAGTAGTGATTAACTGATATTTACAATTTCCGTTCCTTTGAAATAGTGCATTAAAATTTCTCTGTAATCAAAACCTTTGGCACTCATAGTCGCCGCACCTGTCTGGCACAGCCCTACACCGTGTCCCCAACCTGCTCCATAGAAGGTGAAAGTGCCATTTTCATCTTTTTTTACCACAAATGCAGAACTGTATAAATGACTATTAGACAGCCATTTGCGGATTTCGAGTTCTTTGCCCAAAGTCAGAGTAAATTTCTCTCCAACAATTTTAAGCAAAACAATTCTGCCTGAAAGCCCTCTTTTTACGGGAATTAAATCAATTATTCCACCAAAATCAATACCTGAACGGCATTTGATTATTCGAGAAAGTTCGGAATTTGAATAACAAATCTTCCAACGAAAAAAGTCGTTTGTTTCCTTGTCAAAGTCATTGAACACTTGATTAATAATGTTTTTATCCAAAATATTACAAAAAACATCAGGCGAGGACAAAATCCATTTCTCTGCGTTTTCCTCTTTTGACAAATCCCAAAAGAAATCGTTTTTTATGTCCGGTAATGCTTGTAAATATGGGAAATCCCTGTTGTCCCAACAAGACGAAAAACACTCTGTATAGCCGCCACAGCACTTGGAAAAGCGAGCATCACAGACATCTCCGTCAAAGGTCAAAACTTCACCTTTTGTTTGGTCAATAGCCTGCAATATTTGAGGAGTTTGAGCCGCTGCAATGCCCTGATAACGCTGGCAGTGGTCATCAGCACAGACATCAAAAAGCATGTGGGTATCCCGCTCATAGTACTTTATAAAAGTGTGGTTGGTGCGTTGTTCGGTTGCTCGATTTGGGTTGTCTTTGGAAATATTTGCCAGAAGCCAACTGCGCGAAATCACAGCGTGAGCCTTCAACAGCTCCGTAAAAGAGGTTGAGCTCATCTCCGAACCGATAACAGAATAGAGGTACTTTTCGATGTCAATGCAGTTGATTGCCCAAAGTTTGGTGTCGTTGGAAATAATTTTTAAATCCCCATTAAATTGTTGATTTTTAAAGCATTGCCAATGAAACCCTTTGCCTATTTCCACGTCAAAAAGTTCAAAAGTTGAGTTATTTAAGTTTCTGAAATAGAGTTCGTAATAGGTTTTTCCATTGAAAGAAATACCATTTTCGATAATATTTGCAAAAAAATCACCCTTTATCTTGGTTTTTTCCTGCTCAAAATAGAAATTTTCATTCAGACAAAAGGCTATTTTCAGGGAGTTTAAAATTCCAACGGTGATATTCATTAAAAAATTACAATTCAAGGACTTGGTTGTAGTTCATTGTCAAATTTTTTCCAATCGAAGAAACTATAACGGCAGCACCCTGTTTTTGAACTTCGGCGGTGATTAGCGCAGCTATTTTTGCCGAAATTCTGTCGTCAATGTGGCTTATAGGCTCGTCTAAAAGCAGAAAATTAAAAGGCTGGCACAAGGCTCGCACAATGGCTGTTCGCTGCTGTTGCCCCCAAGACAGTTTTTCGCATTTTTCGTTTGTTTTTTTTTTAATTTCAAGAAAATCAAGCATTTGTCTTATCTCTTCTATGGTTTTATACCCTGTTAATTTGTTTTTTAACACGATATTCTCAAAAGCGGTAAGTTTTGGGAAGAGCCTCAAATCTTGAAACAAAAGAGAGAGATTGTTTATCCTAATCAAGTCCCATTCTTGCCTACTGATTGCACTAATATTACGGTTATCAAAGTCAATTTTACCCAGAAAATCACTGCGATAACCATACATAAAACTGAAAAGCGAACTTTTTCCCTTTCCCGAATCGGCTTTGATGAGGTAGAATTTTCCGTTGGAAAACTCTACCTTCTGTTGCCAGATTTGAGAAGCAGGCGGCTTTTCTTCAAAAATTTTCGGTAAAACGCCTGATATTGATATTGTTTGCACTATCTTAGCCCTTAGTATAGCGGTATGTTATTGATAGCATTGTCGATAAACTTGAAAATAGAGGCAAGCGAATTTTTGTCTTTGCCTGTAAAATTTACCACAAACTCAAAGGTATCGCTTCCTTGTGGAGCTTTGCTTTCGTAGGTGTCTATCAGAGAAAGACCCTCGTTGGCAATGTAAGAATACATACTTTCGGCAAGTGCAGGCAAAATGTCATCTTTCAGTACCTTGAAGTCGCCACCAACAAAAGCCACCTGACCTTTCAATTTGTCCATTGCTGGATTTTGCTCTCCACCTGCAATAAATTTTTGATAATCGGCATCGTTGGTCATTAGATAAAAAACATCACCCTTAAATCCTGCAACGCACTCACCAAAAACAAAATGATTGTCAATTCGCTTGATGTCTGCATTTTTAGCTGTCAATGAGTCCAACAATGAATTAAGCGCAGCAGGATCAATTTTTGCAAATAAACTTACCGCAACAGGCATATCTTCGTTTGTGAAGTCAATGTGATTGAGGGAAACAACAATATCACCATTGAAAACATTGATAATTCTGTATAAATCAAAATTGATTTCTTTAGAAATAGAATCTATTATAACACTAATTTTTTGAGCATTAATGTCTTCTATGATGTTTTTACCTTCCAAATGGGCAGCCACACAAAAAATAGGATTGGCAGGAATGAAGTTGTTAAGATCGCCTGTGATAGGTGAATTATAAGATTTTAATGCCTTGTATCGTTTTTCAATTTCCGGAGTATCAAACAGCATTGTGGCTTTTGAAACTATTTTCCCTTTTTCAAAATTTATTGAGCCAACAACAGAATAAGCGTAATTTTGATAAACACCTTTTAGTGCCTCGAACACAAAAAGATTTTGATTTTGACTGTATAACGAAAGTTGTTCCAAAGCATCCATGTAGTATTTCATCGAGTAAAAAGCAGCTATATCGTTTTTCCCGAGTGAAAACTTTTTGTATGCTTCAGTGCCTGCAAAACTTTCTGCTTTGGACAGGTTCAAAAATTTATTTGCATCAACCATAGTTGCTGTCTCGCCAAATCCCACGAAACTGCCAAGGTTTATTACGGCAACAAACCTGTTTTTATTCCACGCATAACTACCTGTGTTAGAGATAAATGAATAACTGCCATCTTTTTGAATGATATCCCGAGAAAAACCCGAGTCAATAACTGAAATATTGTTATACAGTCTTTTAGCATCATTAACTGCAAAAACAACACCTCCCGTTCCGTCTGCCGACACAAAGAAATACGCATCACCTAAAAGATTAATACCAAACGAATTTGGATTTTTCAAAAAATTGTCCAACAACTTTTTTTGGTTGCTGTTGTCAATTGCTGCCTTGAGCATACCCAAGGAAGCCTTAATTTTCTCATTTTCAAAGAGACTATACTCAGCCTTTTGAGCCATAGATTTAACATCAACCCGCATGACCATCATCGCATTTTCAGGGATTGATGTTGCCAAAGAGTCCTTTTTTGCACAAGAAAACGTTGCGAGTGCAATCATTGTTAATAAAACAATGTAATTTAACTTCTTCATAAAATTTTTTAATTTTAAATTAATATTCAACTTTTTAACTTTATGCAAAGTTAATATTTTTTAATTGAAAAACAATTTTTTGCCTAAATTAATTGAGTAGGGACTGCCTTAAAAGCACACTGATAAGAAGTAGCAATTATTCTTTAACGCACCTGACCGGGAAGCCGTTCGTTCTGTAGTGGAAGTAGTCCGAGTTCGCACCGTGCCTCTCAGCGAAATCCAAGTAGTACGCGTCCGCCCCAGTAGCTGTACTACTCCAGTAGCTGCCGAAGGTACCCGTCCATTCAACAATATTACCAGTATTGTAGTAGCGAAACCCTGCGGCAGACAAGAAGACAGTTTGTGCTCCTGCCCCGAATTTGCGTCCGAATACTCCCTCTACGGTTGTCCATTCGCTACCGGCATTGGCAAGACTTTGCAATTCCGTTTGGGTTGGCACACGCCAGCCTTTGGGGCAAGAGTTATTTTCAGATAACCATACATTACCTGTTTCCGAAATATCACGCCAAATATTACTTCCGTCTGTGGCTGTTAATGGGTTTTTATTGCTCCAGCCAATCTTGCTACCCCATTGGTAGAACATACCCGCGTCCTGTGGCGTGGCAGCAAAGGTACCGGACATACCAACATTTCGGGTAGCCCAGATAACTCCGCCAATTTTTACAGTGTTTTCTTTCTTGCAACCACCAAAGGCTAATCCGATAGGTTAATTTTTTTTTTGAGGTGCTATAAATTTTTTTTTATACTTTTGCCATCAATTACTACAGATTCATTTATGGGACGAAAACGATTAGAGAAAGCAAGTGTGGAGTCGATAAATTTGACGATGAGCCGCATGCTTGTGCCGGAATATATTTTGGCAAATTTTGATATTTATGGGTCGCAGGAGTACCCTGACAGTTGGGTGATGGAATTGCGCGAAAAGGAAGGACGTATACCTTCGAAACTAATTGATTTTCAGGATGTTGTATTTGATGGCTACTGCAATCCGATAGAGACCTTGAGTCACAGTTTTTCGCTCAAGCCGATCTATTTGAAAGTGTATCGCCGTCGCTATAAGCGGGCGAGCGAGGATAGACACTACTCCAATGACTACGATTTGTCACTGAAAGGGGTAAAAATGGTTCCCAGTATGGGGATTTTTTTAAAAGCAGAAGATTGAGGAAGAGCCCGTCAATCTGAGTGTTGTGGCACGCATGTTTGCAATTAAGCCCAAACGGTTGTACCATGCCTACTGATTTTCAAGGCATTAGAACTGTTAAAACATTGTCGTTACCGACTTACGCAGTCTCCCGAAAAATGGAGCGAGGCAGGTGTGGAACTGATGTCGGAGGTTTTTTCCAACTATCCGAAGTTGAAACAGGCTTACGATTTGGTGCAGGATTTAAAGAAGTGGTACGATAGAAGTCGCTGTAAATTGGAGAAAACGCAAATAAAAAACGATTTGAATAATTGGTATAAAGCAGTAAAAATCAGTGAAATAGAAGAATTCAAGCAGGTAGTAAAAATGCTGCGAAAACACGAATATGAGGTTTTGAATTACTTCTCAACCAATGCTCAAACCAATGCCAAGGCAGAGCGGTTGAATGGAAAAATAAACCGTTTTGTTGCTGCCAACTATGGCATCAAAGACAAAGATTTTGTGCTCTGGCGAATGGCGGGATACTTATCATAAAAAATTTATAGCACCTCAAAAAAAGAATTAACCACAAACTTGAAAATTTTGCATTTAAGTTCTTTTCAGACAGCAATTATTTTGGACTTGCAGCCGTAGCAGCGGTTTTATTCGCAGCGTGGATAATTTTCCTTGTGCTTCGGTACTTCGGAATAATTGTAATCGCACCGAACTGAAAATGGGAAAAGGGTAAAACGGTAAAAAGGTAAGACGGTAAAACGGTAAAACGTAGGGGCGAAAAATTTTTCGCCCCTACAAACCGAAAACCTGAACAAATAATTTTTAATTATAAATTTCTAATTTTTAAAAAATGGATTATCAGATATCACACAGCGATTTTCAGCAGATACTTTCCTGCGTACAGGAAACAACTGTCAGGCGCACATTAGCGTTGCTTGGTGTGCTTCCAGACCGCGTAAGCCGTAACCGCGCCGAAAAAATGCTGGGCGGACCGGCCCGACTGCGAAATTATGAAAAACAGGGCGATATAAAAGGTATCCCGCTCGGAAACGGTGAAACATCGAAAATTGAATATTCGGTAGAACGACTGCTCGAACTCAGAATGTCGGAAAAAATTGTAATACACAAATCAGGAAACAGGGAGTAGGAAAAAGGCACGAAAGCACGAAAGCACGAAGTTTTTTGAATGTGGAGTGTGGAGAGTGGAATGTGGAGAGTGGAGTGTGGAGAGTGGAGTGTGTCAATTAATCAGTTAATCAATTCGTCAATTCGTCAATTCGTCAATTCGTCAGTTAGTCGATTAGTCAGT
>JAITNR010000199.1 GCA_031290375.1 Prevotellaceae bacterium
CTTATTTTTAGTGTCATAAATTTTTGAATGATTGATTTTGAGCGACTTAAGTATCTGTAAAATTCATATTAGGATTGAGAAAATATATTAAAAAAGCTCATTTATGCCACCCCACCCTAAAGGGCACAGGCGCCCGTAATGACGCATTGCGCTTGAACAGGTCTTGTCCGCAGGGCATTACTTAATTCTTCCATCCAAATTTCCCGAAAATCCCCAAAACAGGCACAACTGCAATATAAAACGGATAAATTATTGAAAGTAGCGGTATTAACGGTGTCAGTTTTTTTTGATCGGAAAAAATCAAAAAAGGAATTAATAAAACACTGTCTATTATTATTTTAAAGCAAAACATGGCTATAAAAATCCATTTTATGAAAGGAATAAAAACAGAGATAATCCCCAGAGTAATGATTTCCAAATTGATAAGAAAAACCGTAATTGCTGCTAAAATTGTTTGCCAGTCCGTGTACGAAGGGCTTTTGGATGCCCAACGCTTGCGCTGGTCAAGGAATTTGCGACAACTATCGGCAGGAAAAGTCCACGTAAAACCTTCTTTTGCTTTAAGAAACATGATTTTGCCTTTGATTTTTTTTACAAAATGAAGCAAAAACACATCATCGCCCGAAAGTTCTTCATCAAACAGGTGATTTTGTGCCTGTTGCCACACTTCACGCCTGAATGCCAGGTTTGCCCCGTTGCACATAATCGGAAAACGTGCCAAAGCCGCTCCTGCCCCAGATGCAATAAGCGAGGAAAACTCCAATGCCTGTAGTTTTTTGAACAAAACATCCGTGTTTACATATTTTACGCCTCCAATCATCAAATCAGGCTGGTTTTCGGACAAAAAATTATTCACAAGCAAAAAGTAATTTTTCGGCACAACACAATCCGCATCAATGCACAGGATATACTCATTATCAGACAGTTGTATTGCCTGCCGAAGAGCATTTTTTTTGCCTGTGCCGTTGGCTGTAATGACTTTTACGTTTGCATATTTTTCTGAAAAACTGTTCAATATGTCGAGTGTCAAGTCGTCAGATTTGTCATTGGCAAAAATAATATTCTTAATATCAGCAATTTGTGCCTCTATCGAAGATAGCAACAGGGGCAAACTTTTCTCTTCGTTTTTACAGCATACAACCAAAGAGAGCGAAACATTTTTCTTGGTTTTTCTAGGTTGAAAAGGTTTTGTTCCTAACCAGAAAAACGCACATATCAGGATAAAAATTATATAAATAAAAAAAAACATTAATCTCTATTTTTGGGTTTTTTAACTGTCCTTATGCCGCTGCCAGCGCAAAAATCGACACTTTTGCGTTGCACACACTCTTTATTGCTTCAACGCAAGCGATGAGTGTTGAACCTGTTGTGAGAACATCGTCAATTAGCAAAAGATGCTTGTTTTCAAACAGTTGCGGAGTTTTTACGGCAAAAATCCCTTTTGTGTTTGTCCAACGTTCATAAGCCGACTTTTTGGTCTGAGTTGGATTTTCAATGGCACGATAAAGGTTGTCCGTTTCAATTTCAACTGCCAGAATTTCCGCCAAACCCTGAGCAATACAAAGGCTTTGATTATAACCCCTTTCCCTCAGTTTATTCGGATGCAAAGGCACTGGAATCAGATAATCAAAGTGCCTGAAATCAGCACTTTCAGATATTTCTGCCGCTGCGTATTTGCCCATTTTAACGCCTATATTTTTGCCGTTACTGTATTTCAGTTTGTGTAAAAGTCTTTGAAAATTCGATTTTTTATTGAAAAAATAAAAAGCGGTAGCCCTTTCTATATCTGCCTTACCCCAAAAACGTTGCTCAAAGGGGTTGTTTTTTAACAGATGATACCCTGTTCGAGGTAATTTCTGTAAACAGATCAGGCAGATCACCTTTTCGCCCCTCATCAGATTTTGTGAACAAACTTCACAGATTTCAGGGTAAAAAAGTCCGAAAATACTGTTTGCCAGCATTTTGATTTCCTTTAATTTTACTTTCATGTTAATCCGCCAAAACTTTCCGCAAAGGTACAATTAATTTATGATTTTGCTGTGCGCAAAGTAAGTAGATTTTTTTTAATTCTACAAATTTATTTATGACTGTCAGCATTACGACCTAAAGCAACAAAAGTGTCGTCATTGCGGGTCAAGCCCGCAATGACGACATGCTATTGGGACGTTATACGGATAATCATAATTTATTTTACCTGTATTTTTGAAAAAAATATTTGCATATATCATTTTTTGTGTATATCTTTGCAGCCGAGTAAAAATGAATAATCAAAAATTTTAGTTATGGAACAGCCTGCAAATGTAAATCAAAATCAATTACAGATTGATTTGTCGCCAGAGGTAGCAGAAGGAATTTATGCCAACCTTGCAATTATTTCGCATTCGATGTCGGAATTTGTTGTGGATTTTGCCCGAATGATGCCCGGTTTGCCCAAAGCAAACGTAAAGTCAAGAGTGATACTCACCCCCGAAAACGCAAAACGCCTTTTGCTCGCCCTGCAAGACAATGTGGTTAAATACGAGAGTATGCACGGCAAAATCAATCTGAACAACAATGGCGTTCCCGTGCCAATGTTCGGTGGCGGCGAGGCATAATTGTTTTCAACAATGATTTGTAAAAATTATTTTTTTATTGTGAAAAAAAAGTTGTACCTTTGCAACCGTTTTTTTAGATAAAAATTTGTTTAACAAAACTTTTGGAGAATTTTGGCAATAGCAAACACTTTTAATTCGAGGAGACGCCAGGAAGAGAAGTACCGCATCAACGGTGCAATAAGGAATGTTAATCGCGTTCGCCTGGTGGGAGACAATGTAGAGCAGGGCATCTACACGTTGGAGCATGCCTTGCAGGTGGCAGACGAACTTTTGTTGGATCTGGTCGAGATTTCGCCAAGTTCCGACCCGCCTGTGTGTAAGGTCGTTGACTATAGAAAATTTCTTTATCAACAAAAAAAGAAGGAAAAAGAAACAAAGGCAAATGCGGTGAAGGTTGTTGTGAAGGAGATTAGATTTGGTCCTCAAACAGATGAGCACGACTATAATTTTAAGTTGAAACATGCCATAAATTTTATCGCGGAGGGTAATCACGTGAAAGCATCAGTTTTTTTCAGAGGGCGTGCCATTATGTTTAAAGATCAGGGCGAAGTCCTGTTAAAACGCTTTACCAACGATTTGTCGGAAATAGCAAAGGTTGATGTGGCTCCAAAATTGGAGGGTAAAAGAATGATTATCAATCTTTCACCCAAAAATAAAAAATAAAAAATATTTGCAACATCGGCAGTTATTCTGTCTACGGCTAATCACAATTCTGTTAATATCAATAATCAATATATAATAAACTAAAGTAAAAAAAAAATGCCTAAAATTAAAACTAACTCCGGTGCCAAAAAGAGGTTTGCCCTTACCGGAACAGGTAAAGTAAAACGGAAACATGCCTTCAAAAGCCATATTTTGACCAAGAAGAGCAAGAAGCAGAAACGCAATCTCACTCATACAGGCACGGTTCACAGTGCTGACGAGAATAATGTTAAAGCCCTGCTGGGACTCCGTTAAATCAGTGTTAATCAACTTAATCAATTAACCGAATGTTCAGCAAAAAAAGTTCTAAAAAAGACGCTGACTTTCAAAAACAAAATTTTAATTTATGCCACGTTCAGTAAATCACGTAGCTTCAAGAGCAAAACGTAAAAGAATTCTTAAATTGACTCGCGGATATTTTGGTGCCCGCAAAAATGTTTGGACAATAGCCAAAAATACTTGGGAAAAGGGCTTGCAATATGCCTATCGCGACAGAAAAAACAAAAAACGCGCCTTTCGCTCACTTTGGATACAGAGAATTAACGCAACAGCAAGGGCTGAGGGGTTGTCATACTCTCAACTTATGGGGGCGTTGCACAAAGCAGATATAGAAATCAACCGCAAAGTGCTTGCAGACCTTGCGTTGAACAACCCACAGGCTTTTCTGGCTATCGTTAAACAGGCAAGAACCAACGTAAAACAGAAAAAGCAATAATGTGCAATAACGTCAATGATTTTTTTAGAGGGAGTAAGGCTTGGTTTTGCTCCCTGTTTTTGTGATTTTTTGAACATATTTTTTGAGGTGCTGTTATTTTTGCTAACTTTACGCTCATTTTTGTAGAGAAATGAAATTGTTTTTGTCTTTAAGTATAATCAATATGTTTTCTTCGCCTTCGGATTCGGTGCGTGTGCTGGACGAAGTTCAAGTAGTGGCTTCAATCAAGCAGCAGGGGCTGTTCGAGCAGGTAGCTTCGGTGTCGGATTTTTCGATGAAAGAAATTGAGAACCAACGAATTGAATCGCCAAAGGAACTGTCGCTTGTTACACCGAACTTTTACCAGCCCGATTATGGCTCGAAGATGACAAGTTCGTTGTATGTCAGGGGGTTAGGAGCGCGTATTGACCAGCCCGCGATGGGGCTTTATGTGGATAATATTCCTATACTGAACAAAAACGGCTATGACTTTGATTTTTATGACATTAGACGAATTGAAATTCTTCGGGGACCACAAGGTACTTTGTACGGACGAAATGCCGTTGGCGGTGTAATAAACATTTTCACGCTCTCACCACTGAACTACGAAGGCACGAGATTTTCAGCAAGTTACGGCAATAAAAACACTTTTGACGTGAATTTGGCGAGTTACAAAAAAATTACTGAAAAAGTGTCAATGTCTATCTCGTTAAGCCACAAACAAAGCGATGGCTTTTTTGTTAATGACTATAATGGCGAAAAAACCGATAAATTTCTTTCAGATGGAGCACGTATGAGATACATTCACCACATCACAGACAGATTAACAGCAGATTATATACTCTGGTTCAACACCGTGAAGCAAGACGGATTCGCGTATGCCCAATATGATTTGCAAACCAATGAAATTAAGCCAGTTAATCACAATGATATTTGTACTTACGACCGCACGGCGATTACAAATGGATTGACTTTTCATTACCAAAACAACAAATTTATTGCCGAAAGTACTACAAGTTTTCAGTATTTAAACGATAAAATGACACTTGACCAGGATTTTTTGCCGCTTTCGTATTTTACATTAACACAGTCGCAAAACGAAAAAGCAGTTACACAGGAGTTTATCGTTAAAACCAATACAAAGGCGGCATGGCAATGGATTAGCGGTTTTTTCGGTTTTTATAAACATACGAAAATGAGTGCGCCTGTTACTTTCAAGCAAACAGGAATAGATTCACTGATACTTAAAAATGCCAATCGTGGGTTGGAATACATAAATCCCGATTTGAAAATGATTTTGCGCGAAAATGAATTTCCAATAAACAGCGATTTTACGTTGCCTAATTTCGGATTTTCATTGTATCATCAATCATCATATAAACTTGGGGCTCTGACATTTACGGCAGGTTTGCGTGCCGATTACGAACAGGCTGCCATTAGCTACAAAAATTCGGCGTTAATTCATTACCGATTGACGACAGATTTGGGCGATTGGGCTGATCAAAATTTTTATAAAACTATTGAAACTCAAATTTTTGGTAACAAAAGCCAATCGTTTTTTAACATTTTGCCAAAATTGTCGCTAATGTATCATTTTTCAAAGGGGAATATTTACGTTTCGGCGGCAAGAGGCTATAAAACAGGCGGTTACAACACACAAATTTTTTCGGATATTCTTCAATCGCAAATGATGACAGATTTGATGAGGGATTTGGGTGTCTATCCAACAAGCACTTCTTCCATTGCCGATGTTCCCTACAAACCTGAACACAGTTGGAATTACGAAATTGGAACAACTTTGCACCTCGCAAAGAACAGATTGACTGCCAACGGTGTTTTGTTCTTCGTAGATTGCACCAACCAGCAACTGACAGTGTTTCCTGCGGGAAAAAACACGGGACGAAAAATGTCGAATGCAGGGCATACTCGCAGTTGCGGGGCAGAAATTTCGCTCAACTATACGGACAAAAAATACAGATTTTCAGCAAATTATGGGTACACCAATGCAAAATTTTTGCAGTTTAGTGACGGCAACAACAATTTCGCAGGAAAAACAATTCCATACGCGCCGCAAAATACCGTTTCTTTCGTAGGTGAATACAATATTTTGATAAAAAAGCCGTTTCTACACCGTATACTTTTGCAAGCAAACTGGCAAGGTGCAGGCAAAATTTTTTGGAACGAAAACAACACGCTTTCGCAGCCATTTTATGGACTTTTGGGGGCACAAATTTCACTTGTAAAAGGGAATGCCGCAATAAGTTTTTGGGGCAAAAACTTAACGAATAAAAACTATAATACATTCTATTTCAAGTCAATAGACAATAGTTTTATGCAAAAAGGAAAGCCACTGCAAGCGGGCATAAGTGTAAAGTGCGATTTTTAATTGGCGTTGAGCATGTATTGCGATAGTGATATTGAAAATAGCAATACTAATTATAAGTTTTGAAGAATAATTGATAAAAAAATATAAACACATAAAATTTTAACTAATAAATAATCATAATAATCAAAGAAAAAAATGAGAAAAATTAATTTTTTAGCAATTTTAGTTTTAGCAAGCTCGGTTACATGTGTTTCGTGTAAAAAAGACAAACCAATACCCGAACCCGAAAAACCTACAGTTGTGGGTAAAATTTATGTTGGAACAGCAACCTTGACAATGGATCAAAGCCCAACATCGTTGGAAAACATTGAAACAGAGATAATTGAGACCAATTATCCCGATACTGTTCAACTGATATTAAAGGGCATTCAATTCACACCTGCCATGCCAAAAATAGACATTACCATTCCAAGTGTGTTTGCAGAAAGAGCGACCGATATTAATACACCCAACGCATACATACTTTCAGGCAACAACATTATCCCGACAGCAATGGGAGGCATACCTGCACCCGACCCCTTCAAACCGATTAACGACTTGCAAGGTGTGGTTACCGAAACATCTCTGTCTGTTTCGATGACAGTTGGAACTTTGACACTTTCGTATGATGGCACAATAAAAGAATAATAGCTGCCCTGAAAATTGTGTGGAATAATCTAAAGGGCACTTCTAAAAATTAACTTACTGTAAACAAGTAAAATATGTATTGCCAAAAATAATCTCGAAAGCATTAAGACTTTGTGCAAAAAAATGCTGTTAATATTTTGATAATTAAATAATTATGTGTACATTTGCAGCATAATTTTAAACGCAAAAAAAGGATATGCAACTGTTTAACAACAACACTCAAAATGCGATTTTTCGGCGGAGTTTTTATTAGGACTTCGGCCCTGTATGAAAATTAATTATTAGAAGTCTCCTAAAGAAACTTTATCCGTCCTTTGATGACTGACATGACACTACGGACATAAATACATGTTGTATTCCATATTTTTCTATTGATATGGATGCTCTGACGGGCAAAAACATATATTTGGTTTGTTGTTTGTTTTTATTGATATGAATGCCTTACGAACAAAAATGCAATTTTCATGCAAAGTCCGCATTTTTTTCATTTTTCATTTTTTTTGTCCTGCGAACAGCATTTTTTAACATGTGATTCGCATTATTAAGTTATTCATTCAAAAAAAAGTGTCATCCATAAAACATCCGACATTCATTTTGTAATAAAAAAAGTGTAACTTTGCTTTTTAAATATAGATAAACAAATAATTGATATTCAATACATTGACGTACAACAGCACCATAGATAAAGTGGAAGTGGCAGATTTGCCGATTGCCAGAACAAATTGCAAGATTGTATTAATCGATACATTACAGGCGGTTGAAAAGGCAGTAAGTGATTTGTATCTGTCTGATATTGTGGGATTTGATACCGAAACAAAACCGAGTTTTACGAGCGGAAAAATTAACAAGGTAGCACTTCTACAACTTTCTTCTGCAAAAAAATGTTACCTGTTCCGTCTTCAAATGTTGGGGCAAACCCAACTTTTAAGGGAGTTTTTGGAAAGCGAAAAAATTTTGAAAATCGGCTTGTCAATTGCTGACGACTTCAAAATGTTGAATAAGTGGATGAATATTAAACCGAACAATTTTATTGAATTACAGACATTTGTAAAGGAATTCGGGATACAGGAGATGAGCCTTCAAAAAATTTTCGCCATAGCTTTTGCAAAGAAAATATCAAAAAAACAGCAGTTATCGAATTGGGAGGCAACAACGCTCAATGATGCACAAAAAGTTTATGCCGCCACAGATGCATGGGCGTGCAGGCAGATTTACTTGGAACTAATAAAGCCAAAACAATGATTACCATACAATTAAAGCCTAAAAAAGAGGACAGCATTTTAAGATTTCACCCTTGGATTTTTTCTGGGGCAATTGCCGGAATTTCGGGCAAAGCACAGGAGGGCGATTTGGCACGAATAGTCGATTGTAACAGAGATTTTCTCGGCATCGGACACTATCAGATTGGCAGTATTGCCGTTAGAATTATCACTTTCAGCGATGAGGATATTGATATAAATTTTTGGAAAAACAAAATTCGTTTGGCATACCTGATGAGAAAAAGGCTTGGGCTTGTTGATAGTCGGCCTACTAATGCGTATCGTTTGGTTCATGGAGAAGGCGACAATTTGTCCGGTTTGGTGATTGACATATATAATTCTACTGCCGTTATTCAGGCTCATTCCGTTGGTATGCACTGTGTTAGGGAGTTTCTGGCAAAGATAATTACGGAGGAAATTCCGAATATCAAAAACGTTTACTACAAATCCGAAAATACATTGCCGTTTAAGGCAAATTTGAATTTTAAAGATGGCTATTTAATTGAAAATCAAATTGATTGTATCGCAAAAGAGAATGATTTTTTGTTCAATGCCGATTGGCTTGCGGGACAAAAGACGGGTTTTTTTATTGACCAAAGAGAAAATCGCTCATTATTAGAACATTACGCGAAAAACAAAGATGTTTTGAATATGTTTTGCTACACTGGCGGCTTTTCGCTCTATGCAATGAGGGGAGGGGCTAAATCGGTTCATTCGGTTGATTCATCTGAAAGGGCTATTGTTCTGACAGACAGAAATATAGAACTCAATTTTGCCAACGACTCGCGGCATACTTCGTTCTGCCAAAATGCCTTTAACTTTTTGGAAAATATTGATGGAAAGTACGACCTTATCGTGCTTGACCCACCCGCTTTTGCCAAACATCGCGATGCTTTGAAAAATGCTCTTCAAGCCTACAAAAGACTGAATGCCAAAGCGTTTAAGCAAATAAAGAATGGAGGAATTGTCTTTACCTTTTCCTGTTCTCAGGCAGTTTCCAAAGAGCAGTTCAGGCTGGCGGTGTTCAGTGCGGCAGCTCAGTCGAGGCGAACGGTCAAAATTCTGCATCAACTCTCGCAGGCGGCAGACCACCCTGTAAATATCTATCACCCTGAGGGCGAGTATCTTAAAGGTTTAGTTTTGTATGTTGAATAGTTTTTGCTAACTTTGCATTTATCACTGCTAAAAAAAATGACTGAAAGGAAAAAAATAAGTTTCAATTATCTGTTAGAGCGCTGGAGATTCAGATACAGGCTATTTATTCTCAACGAAAAAACTCTTGAGAACGTTTTTCACGTCAATTTATCACGTTTTACTGCCTTTTGGCTGTTTTTTGGAGCGTTTGTAGTGCTTTTTGTGCTGATTTCACTCCTCATTCTCCACTCGCCTGTGAAGCACTTTTTGCCGGGAGCTTCTGACGTTACTATCAGAAGAGACCTCATCGAAGAGGTAGCAAAAATTGACTCACTCTCAAGGCATATTTACCTGCAGGATTTGCAACTGAAGTCTATGAAAAATATAATGGAAGGTTCGGTCTCATCGGATACTGTTATGGACAAGCCTCATGAAATTTCTGTGGAAAAATGGAAAGAAATAGCAGACACAAAATCCGAGCGCGAGCAGCAATTTCTCAAGGATTATGAGGCTGATTTTATGGGCAATATCTCTCAAAGAGAGATATTGGATGTTAAAAATAAGAATAGATTCATTGCACCTGCTTTGGGAAATATAGCCAAAGATAATGATAAAGGAAGCAATTTAAAGGGAGTGGTTTTGTCCGGGAAAAATGGACAAGCCATTCTCGCAACTGCCTCAGGTACAATAGTTTCATCGACAAATATGTTCGATGGCTACGTTGTTGTCATTCAGCACAAAGACGGTTATGTGTCCGTCTATAAGAATCTGCCCGGAGTACTCAAAGGTGTTGGTGAAAGTGTGTCGGCAAGCGAGCCCATATCTATTTTTGAGCGAGCCCAAACTTCAATCACAACTTTTGAAATATGGCAAGACGGCACGCCGATTGATCCGAGAGAGTTGATAAGTTTTTGATAGTAAATAATACATTGATAATTAAATAGATACAAAGATACAAGAAATTCAAAAAGTTTTAAAAATATGGAAAAAGGAAATAACAGCAAAACTGTTGTAACAGGCGTGATCGGTGCGGACGTGCACGCTGTGGGTAATAAAATTTTGGCTTATGCACTCGAAGGTGCAGGCTATAATGTTGTCAATCTTGGAGTTATGGTGTCGCAAGAGGAGTTTATTGAGGTGGCAGTAGAAACAAACGCCGATGCAATTCTTGTGTCCTCGCTTTACGGACACGGAGAAATCGACTGTTTAGGCTTACGCGAAAAATGCGAAGAGGCAGGTTTAAAAGATATTCCACTTCTGGTTGGAGGCAATCTGGTTGTTGGCAAACAGAATTTCAGTGAAGTAGAGAAACGCTTCTCCGCAATGGGTTTTACCAAATCCTATCCTCCCGGAACTTCATTGGAAACAACAATCAAAGATTTGAAAGAATTAGTGGGGTAATTTTAACGACGTGGAATTAGTGGCATAATTATTATGACTTGGCTAAATCCATATCTTATATTATAAATTCTGTGCTTGAACAATGAATTACCTCACTGTCGATTTTGGTAGTACTTTCACTAAACTTACCGCTGTTGATAGCGTTCAGCAGCGAATTTTGGCGACTGCAAATGCCTTTACCACCGTTGAGTCTGACGTGATGGACGGCTTCAATGTTGCTTTGGAGCAATTGGAGCATAAAATAGGCAAGTTCAACTACGAAAAACTGCTTTGTTGCAGCAGTGCGGCAGGCGGTTTGAAAATGGTTGCGGTCGGTCTTGTGCCTGAACTAACGGCAAAGGCTGCCAAAATGGCGGCGTCCAGTGCAGGAGCAAAGGTAATCAAAACCTACTCGTTTGAGTTGTCAAAAAAAGAGCAGGATGAAATCTACGACATAAATCCTGATTTGGTGCTGTTATGCGGCGGTACGGACGGTGGCAATAAGGAGGTAATCATCCAAAATGCAAAAAGCCTGTGCTCTATTGAGCGAAAATTTTCAATAATAGTGGCAGGCAACAAAACCGCCGCCTACCCAATAGAGCAGATTATCGGTATTTCGGGCAAACATTGCGTAGTAACCGAAAATGTGATGCCAGCTTTTAACAAGCTCAACATTATTCCTGCCAAAAATACAATCAGGGACATGTATATCAAAGAGATAATTAATGCCAAAGGGTTGTCGGGAATTCAGAATATTACACACAATCAAATTATACCAACGCCTTTGGCAGTGATGACTGCCTGCGAGCTTTTGTCCCAAGGCACTAAAAAACTGGCAGGTATCGGCGAGTTTGTGGCGGTAGATTTGGGCGGTGCTACCACTGACGTTTATTCAATGTCCAACGGCAAACCAAGCATTGACAATGTGGTGGTTAAAGGTTTGCCTGAGCCGTTTAGCAAACGAACTGTGGAGGGTGATTTGGGAATGAGGTATAGTTTGAAATCGTTAATAGGAGAAATTGATACTGAGGAATTTTGCGACAAAAATGCCATTGAGCTACAGGACTTTGAACGCTGGATTGAACTTTGCATAGCCAACCCTGAGTCTGTTGCCCAACAAAGCAGTTCGAACCAAATCATCGAAGATTCGCTTGCTGCAAAAGCGATAGATATAGCAATGGAACGGCATTGCGGCGAAATAGAAAGCACCTACACTCCGATGGGTGAAATATTTTCGATAACAGGTAAAGATTTAACTCGGATACCTTGTTTTATCGGTATCGGAGGAGCATTAACCAACAGCAATAGCCCTAAAAAAATTCTGTCAGGCGGACTTTACAGCAAGGGAAAATACAAATTTCTCAAACCCCAAAATCCGAAATTTATGCTTGACAAAAAATATATCTTTGCCTCAATGGGCTTGCTTAGCAAGGAAGAACCCAATTTGGCTCTAACGTTACTTAAAGACAGTTTGTTGGAGTTGTGAATATCTTGTGCTTTGCAGAGGTAAAAAAATGCAACTATTATAGAAAAATTAAAAATATGGAAATTATACAAACCCCAATCAAAGATTTAATTATCATTAAACCTGCCTTTTTTGAGGACGAAAGAGGCTATTTTACGGAAAGTTACAACAAGGACAGATACTTTGAAAATGGCATTACGCAGAATTTTATTCAGGATAATCAATCGAAATCGTCATTTGGTGTGGTGCGGGGGCTGCATTTTCAAAAGGGTGAATACGCCCAAACAAAACTTGTGTCGGTGATTGCAGGAAAGGTCTTTGACGTGGCGGTGGATTTGCGACAAAATTCCGATACCTTCGGAAAGTGGTTTGGAGTGGAACTTTCGGACGAAAACCATTTGCAATTCCTGCTTCCAAGGGGCTTTGCTCACGGATTTGCCGTTTTGAGCCAAACAGCAATTTTTACCTACAAGTGCGACAATTTTTACAATAAACAATCTGAAGGAGGTATCCGATTTAACGATAAAAGTCTAAATATTGACTGGAAAATCTCTGAAAATCAAATGATTATTTCAGAAAAAGATAGAATTTTGCCTTTTTTGACAGAGAATAATAAATAGAGCCAAGAGCCAAGATTTTTTGGCTAAACCTTTTTTTGAGGTGCTGTGAAAATTGAAAATTCAATTTCTCGCCTTATGGGATAATGATTTCTAAAAAATTCAAATTTGTCGGGCAAATGTTTTAGTTTTTCACTATCAGTCAGTATATCATAACTTTCAGATAAAAGTTTTAAGACATTTTCGCTTCTGCAATAACAACTCTTTTTTTGGGGCAAATCTGCTGTGAAATCATTTATTTCGAGTGAAAAAAAACGACTTAATGCCCTGACACACATATTTGTAGCATTAGCCTTGCCATCTGCCGAGTAGCCAGCAATGTGCGGTGTTGCCAGAAAGGCATTGCGTAAGAGTTCCAACGAAATATTTGGCTCATTCTCCCAACAATCAAGCACAAAACCGCCAATTTTCCCTCTTTTATAATTGCTTAAAAGTTCCTTTTCGTCCACTACTCTGCCCCGTGCTGCATTTATGATCAATGAATTAGGTTTAATTTTGTTAAAAAAATCCCTATTTGCCAAATGTATTGTAGAAAATTCTCCTTCAACTGTCAAAGGAGTGTGAAAGGTAACAATATCAGAATTTTGAGCAATGGTTTGCAGTGATACAAAGTTGTGATTTTTAGCCTTTTCTTCAAGAAGCGGGTCATTTAGTAGAACCCTAATGTCCAGCATTTTGGCAATTTTTTCAACCTCTTTACCAACATTGCCGTATCCCACAATTCCGAGTGTTAAATCCTTACTGTTCAATCGTTTTGTTTCAATCCACAAACCAATTGCTGCTCCCACCCATTGAGCCACAGATGAGGCATTACAACCCTTTGCCACAAAAACTTCTATGTTATGCTTTCGACAAAAATCAAAATCAATATGGTCATCTCCTGTCGTTGCGGAAGCAATAAACCGCACCTGTGAACCGTCCAAAAGTGCCTTGTCGCAATGTGTTCGTGTCCGTACAATCAGGGCATCGGCATCTTTAACAGCCTTGTTGTCAATATCTCCCGACGGAAGACAGGAAACATCACAAACACTGTCAAAAACAGAGTGAATAAACGAAATATTTTTGTCGATAATCAGTTTCAAAATAATTACAGGCTTAGACCCGACTGAACTCAGGTTTAAATTAATTGTGCAAAATTATGAAAAAAATCCGATTTGCCAAATTTCTTTTAATGATTACCAGTATAATAACCTAAATATTCGTGTAACGCGCTGATTATTAGCTTTTTATAACAAAATTTCAGCAACGTACATAACAGATTGATTTTTAATATATTACATTCATTTTTAGGCGAATATACGGGTATACATTTTTATTTTTTACATAATTTCAGAATTTTCATAATTCACATATTTGGGGCTGTAAATTGTGAGGATTGTGTTAATTATGGGAAATGTATTCCGGATTGCTTCGTTCCTCGCAATGACGCGAAATCCAAGAGCAATGTTATCCAATTATTCATTGTTCATTATTAACAGTGTTTCAAAAAAAAGTTTTAGCCTGTAATTTTAGTCTTTGTTTTTTCAAAATTTTTATTACCTTTGCCTTCTCAATTATATTCAACATCTGAAAAAATAATTAACCTGTGTCCGACAAAAAATAAGAAACTGTTTAACATAAAATCTAAAATCATAAATTAAGTTATGTCAAAATCTTTAATCAGAATGCGAATGAGTTCGCACGATGCCCATTATGGAGGCAATTTGGTAGATGGAGCTAAGATGCTTCAACTTTTCGGTGATGTCGCCACCGAACTTCTTATCATCAATGACGGGGACGAAGGATTGTTTTGTGCCTACGACAACGTTGAATTTCTCGCACCTGTCTATGCAGGCGACTATATCGAGGCAACAGGTGAAATAACAACTATTGGCAATACCTCCAGAAAAATGACTTTCGAGGCATATAAGGTTATCGCTCCGCGTACCGACATTTCGGCATCAGCCGCAGACGTACTTGTTCAACCTGTTGTAGTATGCAGAGCCTCAGGTACTTGTGTAGTGCCAAAGGATTGCCAAAGGATAAACGTGGATTTGTAGGAATATTTTGATATTCATACAAAAACATTTTTTGTTAATAAATATTATCCATCATAAAAAATTGAAAATATTATGGAAAAGTTAATCATTACAGCCGCTATTTGCGGAGCAGAGGTGTTGAAAGAACACAATCCAGCCGTACCTTATACGGTGGCTGAGATTGTACGGGAAGCAAAATCCGCTTACGATGCAGGGGCAAGTATTATTCACCTGCACGTGCGGTACGATGATGGCACGCCCACGCAGAACAAAATGCGTTTCAAAGAATGCATTGATGCCATAAAAGTCGTTATTCCTGACGTGATAATTATGCCTTCGACCGGTGGTGCAGTGGGTATGACCAACGATGAACGGCTGCAACCAACCGAACTTGATATTGAAATGGCTACACTCGACTGTGGCACTTGCAATTTTGGCGGCGATGACGTATTTACAAACACTGAAAATACCATCAAATATTTCGGCAAACGTATGATTGAACGCGGCATCAAACCCGAACTTGAAGTCTTCGACAAAAGTATGATTGATATGGCTTTGCGTCTGGCTAAAAAGGGGTTTATTGAGCTTCCGTTCCATTTCGACTTTGTAATGGGCGTAAATGGCGGCATAGACGGCACTTTAAGGGATTTCACCTTCCTTCGCCACAGCATTCCTGAGGGGGCGACATACACAGTGGCAGGCATTGGACGATATGAGTTCCCGCTCGCTGCCGTTGCAATAATTGACGGCGGGCACGTCCGTGTAGGTTTCGAGGATAATGTGTTCCTCTCAAAAGGCGTTCTTGCAAAATCCAACGGCGAACTCGTTGCCAAAGTCGTACGTCTGGCAAACGAATTTGGGCGAGAAATTGCGAAACCTGACGAAGCAAGACGAATTTTGGAAATGAAGGCGCATGACAGGCTAAAATAATAAACAGAAAAAAATGGCTTTAATTCAAACGGTACGTGGCTTTGTACCTCAAATTGGGAAAAATGTATTTTTGGCTGAGAATGCCACGGTAATAGGCGATGTGGTGATAGGCGATGATTGCAGTGTTTGGTATAATACGGTGTTGCGGGGCGATGTTAATTCGATTCGTATCGGCAATAATGTGAATATACAGGACGGTGCGGTTTTGCATACACTATACAAAAAATCTCAGGTGCATATTGGGAACCACGTGTCTGTCGGGCATAACGTGATTGTACACGGTGCCACCATTCACGATTATGCACTGATAGGAATGGGTGCAACACTTCTGGATAATGTTGTGGTCGGCGAAGGAGCGATAGTGGCAGCTAATGCTCTGGTATTGACGGGAACGCTTATTGAGCCTAATACTATTTGGGCTGGTGTGCCTGCAAAAAAAGTTAAAGAAGTGTCGCCCGAACAGAGCAGAGAGATGAACCAGCGCATTGCTCACGACTACTCGATGTATGCGGGCTGGTTTAAGGATGAAAACGACTGTAAAATTTTGGAAAAATGAAAAGGTTGATATTTCCCTTACTTCTTATCTCTTTGATTTCATGTAAAGGAACAGATAAACGGCAAAAAACTGTGAACGAAAAGCCGGTTAATACTGTTCAAGTTCCCGTTTTTAATGCTGACTCTGCGTATGTTTTTGTAAAAAAACAGGTGGATTTTGGCTCTCGTGTGCCGCAAACACCTGCACATAAGGCTTGTTTGGAATATCTGAAACAAATGCTGGAAAAATATGGGGCTGATGTTACTGTTCAAAATGGTTCGGGACAATTGTATGACGGCAAAAGCGTTGAAATTAAGAATATTATAGGCAGTTTCAACTCTGAGGCTACGAACAGGATTTTGCTTTGTTCTCACTGGGATACTCGTCCCTTTGCCGACCAGGACAAAGATTACAGTAAACGGGAAAATCCCATTTTGGGAGCAAATGATGGGGCAAGTGGGGTCGGGGTTCTGCTCGAAGTCGCACGAAACCTGCAAAAACTACCCCAAAATTTAGGTATTGACATAATATTTTTCGATGTGGAAGATTACGGAGTACCTGAATTTTATATGGGGAATCACGATGCAGATACATGGTGTCTGGGTTCAACCTATTGGGCAAAAAATCCGCATAAATCCGGCTATAAAGCCAATTACGGCATTTTGCTTGATATGGTGGGTGCTTCGGCTGCAACGTTTTATCAAGAATATTATTCGTTGGATTATGCTCGAAATATCGTTGAAAATGTGTGGAATACAGCTCAAGAACTTGGTTTTGAAGCCTATTTTATAGCACGTCAGGGCGGTGCAATTATGGACGACCACTTGCCGATAAACAGGTTTCTCAAGATTCCGTGTATCGACATTATTCAATTGGACAAGAACAGCAGCACCGGCTTTGCTCAATATTGGCACACTATGGATGATAATGTGAACAATATCGACAAAAATACGCTCTACGCTGTGGGAACAACGATTTTGCACATGGTTTATAAATAAGAATAAGAAAATTATGACTGTCAGATGCCGTATCCAAATTGACATCCAAAAGATTCAAGTGTTTATTGCAGCAATCTTTTTCGGACAGAAGCAACAAATGTAGCAGAGCATCGGTTTGTTTCATAAACATACAGTCCATTTGCATTGTGGAGTGCAGGAAAAGTATCCGATGTTCATTAAAATATGATAACAGACAAACCTGAATAATCAAAAAAAAATAAAAAATGATATTATCAATGACAGGCTTTGGAAAAGCCGTAACCATATTTGAGGGAAATAAAATCACATTTGAAGTTAGATCGCTGAACAGCAAACAGATAGATATTACTCTGAAAATTCCCTCAAATTATAAGGACAAAGAATTGGAATTGCGCAGTTTGCTTGTAAACAATGTTATGAGGGGTAAAGTTGAAATTACCCTTACCATCGAAGACAGTCGGTTGAACGGGAAAACTGTTATAAATGAAGCCGCAGTAAAGAGTTATTACGATAAAGTGTGCCAGATAGCTGCCAAGACGGGTATGCCTGAGCCGAAAGACCCTTATCAATGGCTGTTTCACATTCCAGACGTATTGAGTTCCGAATCTGTGCAAATTGATGAAAATGAATGGGATACTGTTAAAAAAACAATTACGGAGGCCTTGGCGGAATTTGGAAATTACAGGCAGAATGAAGGAAAGGTTTTGGATATATTTTTACGTGAAAAAATCGCAAATATTGCAAATCTGCTCCGAGAAATAGAAAAGTACGAAGACGAGCGAATAGAGAAGATAAAAAGTCGTTTGACAGAAGATTTGTTGCTGATACAAAATAAGATAGGACTTGACAAAAACCGTTTTGAACAGGAGATGATTTTTTATATCGAAAAATTTGATGTGTCGGAGGAGAAATCAAGGCTTGCCTGTCATCTCGACTATTTTTTGCAAACCATAGACCCAAAAGAGGAGAGTAACGGCAAAAAACTCGGTTTCATTGCACAGGAAATGGGCAGAGAAATCAACACTCTCGGCTCAAAATCCAATCACAGCCAAATGCAAAAAATGGTAGTGATGATGAAAGACGAACTTGAACAGATTAAAGAACAGATACTCAATGTTTTGTAAGTATTATCAGTTGGGGCTGTCTTCAATAAATTATTGGTATAAGCGTTTAGGTCGCCCAAAAAAAATGCTACCTTTGTAGCGTGAAAACAAGAGAAAAATTTACAGGAGTGAATTCAATAGAATTTTATAAACGCTTTCAAAGC